>JAVEEI010000128.1 GCA_030840525.1 Frankiaceae bacterium | reverse complement strand
GTCGTCGTCAACGCCGAACCGACGCCGTACGACGCGATCGCGGCCGCCGTCGTCCGCGCGCCGATCGGCGACGTACTGCCCGCCCTGGTGGCGGGCCAAGCCGCTTCGGGTCGGTGACGACATGCGCAGGGTGACACGAGCCGGCGCCGTCCTGCTCGGGCTGTTCGTCGCGCTGTTCGCGGCGAACGTCGCGCTCTGGGGGTTCGGGCGGGCCGACCACTTCTCCCGGAAGACGCAGACGAAGCTCTTCATCCTCGACGCGTTCTGCCTCGGGACGTACGCGATGTTCCTCAGCGGGCGGACGCCGTTCGCGTTGTGGGGCTACCGCAGCGGCCGGCTCGCACCGCGCTCGGAGGCCGAGACGCTGGAGAAGTGGACCGAGTAGCTTCCAGGGGGTGAAGGTTCCGCTCCTCGTCAACGACTTCCTCGACCGTGGCGAGACCGTCTTCGGCGACCGCGTCGGCGTCGTCGACGAGCCGGACGCGACCGACAACCTCGGCTCGCTCACGTACGCCGAGGTCGCCCGCCGGGTGCGCGCGCTGCAGGCCGGCCTCGACGAGCTCGGCGTGGGTCTCGGCGAGCGGGTCGCGGTGGTGTCGCCCAACGCGGCGCGGCTGCTCGAGCTCTTCTACGCCGTACCGTCGTCCGGCCGCGTCCTGGTGCCGGTGAACTTCCGGCTGCGACCGGAAGAGGTTGAGTACATCGTCGACCACTCGGGCGCGAGCGTGCTGCTCGTCGACCCCACTCTCGACGACCTCGCGACGGTCACCGCAAAGCACCGGTTCGCACTCGGTGCCGAGAGCGACGGCGCGCTGCTCCGCTACGACCGCGAGCCGCGGCCGTGGGACGGCGCCGACGAGGACGCGACCGCGACGATCAACTACACGAGCGGTACGACGGCCCGCCCGAAGGGCGTGCAGATCACGCACCGCAACATCTGGGTGAACTGCACGACGTTCGGCCTGCACGCCGGTGTCACCGACTGGGACGTCTACCTGCACTCGCTGCCGATGTTCCACGCCAACGGCTGGGGGATGCTCTACACCGCCGCGGCGCTCGGCGTACCGCAGGTCGTGCTGCGCAAGGTCGACGGCCCCGAGATCCTGCGCCGCGTGCGCGACCACGGCGTCACGTACATGTGCGCCGCACCGGCGGTCGTCAACGCGGTGCTCGACGCGGTCGCCGGGTGGGACGGCCCGGTCCCCGGCTCGGGCCGAACGACGCGCGTGGTCTGCGCCGGCGCGCCGCCGCCGACGAAGACGATCGAGCGGATCGAGTCGGACCTCGGTTGGGAGTTCATCCAGATCTACGGGCTCACCGAGACGTCGCCGCTGCTCACCGTCAACCGGCGCAAGCGCGAGTGGAAGGACGACGACATCGCGACCGCCGCGCACAAGCTCGTCCGCGCGGGCGCGCCGGCACTCGGCGTGCGGCTGGCAATTGGCGACAGCGGCGAAGTTTTGGCCCGTGGCAACGTGATCCTGGCTGGCTACTGGCAGCAGCCGGACGCAACCGCCGAGGCGCTCGACGGCGGCTGGTTCCACACCGGCGACGGCGGCACGATCGACGAGGAGGGATACCTGTCGATCAGCGACCGCAAGAAGGACGTCATCATCACCGGCGGCGAGAACGTCTCGTCGATCGAGGTGGAGGACTGCCTCTACTCGCTGCCCGGCATCGCCGAGTGCGCGGTCATCGGCGTACCGGACGAGAAGTGGGGCGAGACCATCAAGGCGGTCGTCGTCCGTGCTGCGGGCTCCGACGTCGACGAGGCGGATGTCATCGCGCACTGCAAGCAGAAGATGGCCGGCTACAAGTCACCGACCTCGGTCGACTTCGTCGACGCCATCCCGCGCACGGCCACGGGCAAGGTGCAGAAGTTCAAGCTCCGCGAGCCGTACTGGTCGGGCCGAGACCGCCAGGTCAACTAGCAAGATCATCGCCGTGAGCGCGAGATCTATCCCGCGCTCACGGCGCAACCATTGGTGCGGTCACCACCCGCCGGAGCCGCCGCGCCGGTCGTCGTCGCCACGCGGCATCTCTCACGCTTCGCTCGCGCCGATGCCGCTAGTGCTCCTCGTGACCGGCGCGACGGCGTAGCGCGAGACCCAGCGCGCCGGCCGCCACCAGTGCTGCCGCGGCGCCGATCGGAAGCCGCGCGTCGAGACCGGTGCCGGCGAGCGACCCGCCGCGGCCCGCGGCTGACGGGTGGTGCGCGACCGCGACCGTCTTCGGCGCCGGGCACCACGGGTTCACCGGGACGCCCGCGCACGGGTTCGGCATCGGCGCCAGCCCGGACGGCAGCGGCTTCAGCGTCACCGTCGTCGTCTTCGGGTACGCCGCGACGAGCGGCAGGGTGCACGACGGCGCCGACGGCGACGCCTGCGACAGGAAGTCGGTGTCGCACAACGCCTGCGCCGTCAGCACCGCGGTCGACACCGGGTCCGGGTAGACGTTGCCGCCGCAGGTCGCCTGCGTCGTCTGCAACGTCGCCGGCCACTGCGAGAGCGTGCCGCCCGAGTCGGTGTTGTCGTGCCAGCAGTTGGCCGGCGCGGTCGGGGACTCGGGCGGGACGGTCGACAGGTCGGCGATGTCGCCGTTGGTCGGGTTGCCGAACGACCCGTTGTTGGCGAACGTGTTGTGCGCGGTCTCGTTTCCCCAGTCGCTGAAGTAGCAGGGCACGCTTCCCGTCGTACCGACCAGCGGCGTGAGCTGTGTGCCGGTGAAGCCGCCGTTGCAGTTCTGGCCGATGCCGGTCGGCGGCACCTCGCTGTCCGGGTACGGCGTGGTGATGACGCCCCACGCGCCGTTGTCGTGGATGTAGTTGTCGCGCACCGTGTCGAAGCGGCCGCCGGCGATGACGATGCCGGTGCCGACCGGGCCGGCCGAGGCGGCACCGGTGTCCTGCGGCACGTTCGGGTCGTTGTTGTTGAAGATCTCGTTGTGCTCGAAGAACTCGCACGACGTGGAGGCGCTCGCGGGGCAGGCGCCGAGCTGCGGTGACGGCGCGTCGTCGTTGTTCTGCGAGTTGGTGACGATGCCGCTCTGGTTGTCGTCCCACTTGCCGTTCTCGATGACGAGGTGGCCGCCGGAGTTGGTGCCGCTGTAGCCGAGCGCGCTGTGCTCGGCCCATGGATGGTTGAGCACGGCGTTGCAGTCCGGGCACGCGCCGATGTAGTACGACGAGTCGTTCATGTTGCTCGCGTACGTGTAGTTGATGCTGCCGGGGCCGCGCGCGTTCGACACGAAGATCCCGTACGTGCCGGCCGGGTCGCTCGCCGACCAGTAGGTCGTCGTCGCGGTCAGGTAGTTGCCCCAGTAGGTGCCCATGCCGACCTTGCCGCTGCCGTCGCCGCCGTTCCACCAGATCTGGTTGCCCTGGCCGAGGAAGTTGCAGGCCGTGAGGTTCTCGACGTACGTCCCGTCGACCTTGTCGACGACGATGCCGGAGCGGCCGGCGCTGCCGCCGAAGTTCTGGTCCGCGCGGTTGGCCGAGCACTGCGGCGTCCCGGCCTTGGTCCCGTCGACGACGACGGTGTTGCGGTTCATTCCGCGCAGGTGCAGGCCGGCCTTGTCGATCGTCACGCCCCAGCCGGCCTTGCCGGCGGCCGGCTTGTGCGTCGTGAAGTCGCCGACCTCCTTCCAGTCGCCCGGCCCGACGAGCACCCAGTCGCCCGGGTTGGCCGCGTCGACCGCCGCCTGGATCGAGTGGTAGGTGCCCGCGATGCCCTTCCAGGTGCCCACCCGCAGCACTCGCGGCGTCGCACCTCCGGCCGGGGCCGGGAGGGCTATCGCGGCGAGCGCGACGGCCGCGGCGGCGACGGTCAACGAGGCGACGTAGCGGCCTGACCTCATCGTGACTCCTTCGGATCTCGGCGGCGCGTCTTCCGAGCCTCTCACTACGTTCGTATGCTGACCGTCGTGCCCGTCCTGCCGGACTACCCGTACACGCTGCATACGCTCGACAACGGCCTGCGCGTCGTCGTCATCGAGGACCATCTCGCGCCGGTCGCGGCCGTCAACGTCTGGTACGACGTCGGCTCCCGGCACGAGACGCCCGGCCGCACCGGGTTTGCGCACCTGTTCGAGCACCTGATGTTCCAGGGCTCCACCCACGTCAGCCGCAACGACCATTTCGGCCTCATCTCGGCGGCCGGCGGCACCCTCAACGGCACCACGTGGTGCGACCGGACCAACTACTACGAGACGGTCCCCGCGCACCATCTCGAGACCGCGCTGTGGCTGGAGGCCGACCGGATGGGCGGCCTGCTCGACGCGCTCGACCAGCAGAACCTCGACAACCAGCGCGAGGTCGTCAAGAACGAGAAGCGGCAGACCCGCGACAACCAGCCCTACGGCTCCTGGCTCGACCTCGTGCACCGGCATGCCTGGCCGGAGGGCCACCCCTATCAGCACTCGACGATCGGCTCGATGGCCGACCTCGACGCGGCCTCGCTGGAGGACGCCCGCGGCTTTTACTCGACGTGGTACGGCCCCGACAACGCGGTGCTGTCGGTCGTCGGCGACGTCGACACGGCGGCGACCCTCGACGCGGTGAGCCGCTACTTCGGCGGCATCCCGGCGAAGGGCAGCTACCCGCCGAGCCCGCCGAGCGACCTGCCCCGGCTAATCGGCGCGGAGGTACGGCGGACCGTGCCCGACCGGGTGCCGGTGCCGCGGGTCTTCGTCGCATACCGCTGCCCGCCGTTCGGCACGCCCGAGTTCGACGCGCTGGAGCTCGCAGCGATCGTGCTCGGCGGCGGCCGCGGCTGCCGCCTCTACAAGTCGCTCGTCCTCGACCGCGGCCTGCTCCAGGCCCCCGATGGCGACGTCACCAGCACGTGGCCGTTCGTGGCCGGCGCGACCGTGTTCATCGCCGACCTGCCGGCCCGCGAGGGTGCGGACATCGCCGAGCTAGAAGCCGCCTACCACGAGATCGCCGAGGGCCTCGGCGACGGCGTGACCGAGGCGGAGATGGAACGCGCCCGCGCCGTGCACACGAGCACGTGGCTGCACCACCTCGCGACCGTCGACGGCCGGGCCGACATGTTCAGCCAGGTCACGACGCTGTTCGGCGACCCGGGCCTCGTCAACACGCTGCTGCCGCGCCAGCTCGCGGTGACCGCCGACGACGTCGCCGCGGTGGCCCGCGACTTCCTCCGACCGGACAACCGCGTCGTGCTCGTGTTCGAGCCGGCCGGCGACCCCGAAGACACGGAGGAAGCGGCCGCATGAGCCTCGTCTCCCAGCGGCCCGAGCCCGGCCCGCCCCGTCCATGGTCGTTCCCGTCGTTCGAGCGGCGCGAGGTCGCCGGTGGCCGGGTCATCACCTGCCACCTGCCCGGCAAGCCGCTCGCCGTGCTCGAGCTCGTCGCCGACGCCGGCGCGGTCACCGAGCCGGCCGGCAAGGAAGGCGTCGCCGAGATCGTCGTACGCGCGCTGTCCGAGGGTGCCGGCGAGTACGACGCGTACGGCTTCGCGGTCGCGGGGGAGCGGCTCGGCGCGACCTGGCGCTCGCACACCGACTGGGACTCTTTCCGCTGCGGCTTCGAGGTGCCGGTCGGCGACCTCGTCGGCGCGGCCGAGCTGCTCGCCGCGGCGGTCCGCGAGCCGCGCCTCGACGAGGCGTCGCTGCTGCGGGTCCGCGACGAGCGGGTCGACGAGATCCGCCTCGACCTGAGCCAGCCCGGGCCGCGCGCGGGCGCCGCGTTCGCCGCCGCGGTGTGGGCGCCGGACTGCCGGTACGCCGTTCCCGACGGCGGTACGGCGGAGACCGTCGCTGCTCTCACGCCGGACGACGTCCGTGACTTCCACGGCACCCGACTGCGGCCGGACGCGGTCACGCTGGTGATCGTCGGCGACCTCGACGCCACCGACGCCGACGCGGCCGCGCGCGTCGTCTTCGACGGCTGGTCCGGCACGTGCACCGAGACGCCGCCGCTCCGGCCGCCGGTGCCGCGCTCGACCGGCGCGCGCGTCGTCCTCGTCGACCGCCCCGGCTCCGTGCAGTCGATGCTCTACGCCGGCCACGACGCGCCCAACCGCCGTACCCCGGACTACGTGCCGATGACGACCATGGCGCTCGTCCTCGGCGGAATGTTCAACTCCCGGCTCAACTACCGGCTGCGCGAGGACAAGGGCTACAGCTACGGCGCGTTCGGCGGCTTCGACGCGCGCCGTGACGCGGGCATCTTCGTCGCGCGGTCGGCGGTGCAGACCGAGGTGACCGCGCCGGCCCTCGTGGCGGCGGTCGCCGAGATCCGGACGATGCACGAGACCGGCTCGACCGACCCGGAGCTGGAGCAGGCGCGGTCCTACCGGGCCGGCGTGTTCCCGATCAACTTCGCCGGGCCCGGCGCGGTCGCGTCCGGCCTCGCCGACCTCGTCGTGCACGACCTCCCCGACGACCACTACGACCGGCTGCGCCAGGACGTGCTCGACGTCCGCCTCGACGCCGTCAACGCGGCGGCCGCGCAACGGCTGCGGCCGGACGACCTCGTCTCCGTCGTCGTCGGCGACGCGTCGGCCGTCGCGGACGAGCTGCGCGCGGCCGGGCTCGGCCCGGTCGAGGTTCTCACCGACGAGGGCTGAGGAACGCGCGTGCGCGGGCGCGTGCCGGCGGGGCTGCTCGCCGCGCTCGTCGTGGGGCTGTTCGTCGCGCCCCCGGCGAGCGCGGGCACGGCGCCGCGGCCGCACGTGGTCCTTATCGCCGTACCGGACCTGCGCTGGTCCGACGTGCTGCACATGTCGCGGCTGCTCGCACTCGTGCGTACGGCGTCGGTCGGGAACCTGTCGGTGCACAGCTCCGGCGACGCGACCCGCTGCGGCGACGGGCTGCTCGAGCTGTCCGCGGGCACCCGGGTGCCGAGCGGAGTCGTCGCGTGCCCGCCGTCGGTCGCCGAGTTCGACCGGCTGGGACGGGCCTACCGCTCGGCGAGTTTCGCGCCACGGGTCGGCACGCTGCCCGGCCCGCTGCCGTCGGGCCCCGGCGTGTCGTCGTTCCTCGACACCGAGCTGTACGGCGCGCGGGCGGCCGACCGGCAGCAGCGGCGGGACGAGCTCGACGCGGCGATCGACGGGCAGGTGCGGGACACCGGGGCCGGAGCAGTCGTCATCGTGGCCGGGATCAGCGACAACGCGACCGGGCCGGCGCACCTGCACGCCGTACTCGTCTCCGGCCCGGGCTTCGCCGGCGGCGAGCTGCGGTCCGCGTCGACCGGGCGCACCGGGTACGTGCAGCTCGTCGACCTGACCGCGACCGTTCTCGCGCTGACGTCGCCCCGCGGCGGTGACCTGCCGGACCGCGTCATCGGCCGGCCGCTGCGGTCGGTGCCGGGAAGCCATCGCTCGCCGGCCGCGCTCGCCGACGACGGCCGGCACGCGAGGGCCGCGGCCGACGTCAGCGGCGGCACCCGCAACGTGCTCGCGATCGTCGCGACAGGCGTCGTCGTACTGTTCTGGGCCCGCCTCCGGCGCGCGGCGCGATGGTGCGCGCGGCTGTTCGCCGCCGCGCCGTTGCTCACATTCGTCGTGCAGGTCGTGCCGTGGTGGCGGTGGGGGACGGTCGCGTACGCCGGTCTCGTCGCGGCCGGGTCGGTCGCGGTCGGCGCAGCAGTCGCGGTGGTCGAGCGGCGCGACCGCACCGCCGCGCTGCTCGCCGTGCCCGCACTGACGGCGCTCGTGTTCGTCGCGGACCAGCTCGCCGGCGCACCGCTCGACCTGTCCGCGCCGATGGGCGACAACCCGATCGTCGCGGGGCGGTTCCACGGCATGGGCAACATGGCGTTCGCGCTGATGGCCGCGTCGGCGCTGTTCTGCGCGGGGGTGCTGGCGGCGCGCGCACCGTCGACGCGCAAGAAACTCGCGGCCGTCGCCGGCATAGGCGCCGTCGTACTCGCCGTCGACGCGGCGCCGCCGCTGGGCGACGACCTCGGCGGGCTGCTCGCGCTGCTGCCGGCCGTCGTTGTGCTCGGCGCGCTGGTCGCGGGGGTCCGGGTCACGTGGCGCCGCGCGCTGCTGGTCGCCGGCGTGACCCTCGTCGTCGCCGCCGTCGTCGGCGCGCTCGACGCAGCCCGGCCGCCCGACCGCCGGACGCACATCGGCCGGTTCGTCGCCCACCTCGCGCACGGGCATCTCGACCCCGTCGCGGGCCGCAAGTTACGGGCGATGCTGCGCTCGTTCAGCAACGTCGCGCTCGACGTCTTCGTCGCGGTCACCGCCGCCGCCGCGGTGACGCTGCGCCGGCTGGTGCCGGCCGAGCTGCACCCCGCGCTCGCCGCGGTCGCCGTCGTAGGCGTCCTCGGCACGTTGCTCAACGACTCCGGTGTCGCGGTCGCGGCCGGTGCGGCGCTCGCCGTCGTACCGGCGGTCGTCGGCGATACTCGGGTGAGCGGGGCGGAGTAGGCCGATGCCGATGCGGTTGCTGGACGTCGTACGCCGGCGGCCGGAGGTCGTCACCGCGGTGCTCTGCGCGGTGATCCTCGCCGTCGGCATCCGCGGCCCCGACCTGCCCGCGCAGAACTACCGGGTGTGGCTGCTGCGCCACCACGGGCTGGTCGTGTTCGACAGCCACTGGTACGCCGGGCACACGCTGCCCGGCTACTCGCTGCTGTTCCCGCCGCTGGCCGCGGTCGTCGGCACGCGACTGCTCGGTGCGCTGTCGTGCGTCGCCGCCACCGCCGCGCTGACCCGGCTACTCCGCAGCGACCGCCCGACCGGGCACGACCTCGCGCTGGTGTGGTTCGCGGTCGTCGTGACCGTCGATCTCATGGTCGGCCGGCTGCCGTTCGCGCTGGGACTCGCCGCCGGCATCGGCGCGCTCGTCGCGGCGCGCGAGGACCGGCGGGTGTGGTGCGCCGTCCTCTCCGTTGCCTGCGCGGGCGCGAGCCCGCTGGCCGGTGCGTTCCTGTTGCTCGCGGCGGTCGCGTGGTGGCCGGACGCCGGCTGGCGCCGGGTGTGGCCGCTCGGGCTGGCCGTCGTCGGCATCGCGGCCGCGCAGGTGTTCGGCGAAGGCGGCACGTTCCCGTTCGAGGTACCCGACCTCGTCGCGATGGTCGCGATCGGCGGCTTCGCGCTGCTGCTGCTGCGGTCCGACTCCGCGCTGGTCCGGCGCGGCGCGGTGCTCTACGCGCTCGCCGGTCTCGCGCTCTACGCCGTACCGAACCCGATCGGCGGCAACGTCGAGCGGCTCGGCGCGATCTTTGCCGGGCCGGTCGCGGCGTACGAGCTCGTGCACCGCGACCGGCTGCGGCGGCGGCTGCTCGCGGCCGGCGCGCTGCCGATGCTGGCCTGGCAGCTCGCGCCGATCCCGGACGCGGTCGCGACGTCGTACAGCCCCTCGGCGCACTCGTCGTACTACACCGGGCTCGTTCATTACCTCGACCGGCACGGCGCGCGGACGCAGCGGATCGAGGTGCCGCTGACTCGGGCCCGGTGGGAGACCGACTACCTCGCGACGGCGTTCGCGCTGGCCCGCGGGTGGGAGCGGCAAGTCGACATCGAGCACAACGCGGTGCTCTACCGGCCCGGCCTCAGCGCGGCCGACTACTACGACTGGCTGCACGACAACGCGGTCCACTGGGTCGCGTTGCCGGACGTCGCGCTCGACGCGTCGGAGACGGGGGAGCGGCGGCTGCTCACCGGGCCGACGCTGCCGTACCTGGCGCTCGTGTGGCGCGACGCGCACTGGCGGCTCTGGGAGGTGCGCGACGCGACGTCGCTGGTGAGCGGCCCTGCCGTGCTGACGTCGCTCGACGTGTCGGCGTTCACGCTGCGCGCGACCGGCGCGGGGACGGCGACCGTCTTGCTGCGCTGGACCCGCTTCTGGCAGGTGACGTCGGGTGACGCGTGCGTCGCGCCGACCCCCGACGGCTGGACCGCGGTGACGCTGTTCGGCCCGGGCAACGTGACGGTGAAAGCCGTCGTCAACCCCGGAACGCTGGTCGGCGGCAGCGCCAGCTGCCCACCCTCTCGTTGAGTGCGACGTTCCTCGTCTTCTCAGCCGCTGAGAAGACGAG
>JAVEEI010000071.1 GCA_030840525.1 Frankiaceae bacterium | reverse complement strand
CGAACAGCACCGCCGCCTCGTCATCGAGGTTGTGGCCGGTGGCCAGCACCTGGTAGCCGCCGTCGAGCGCGGCCCGGTTGAGCAGGTGCCGCTTCGACAGGCCGCAGGCCGAGCACGGCACCCGCTTGGTCGCGCGCGCCGCCTCCGGGATCGCGAAGCCGTGCTCCGCCGGAATGTCGACGACGCGCAACGAGAGGCCGTGCTCGTCGGCGAACCGTTCGGCGTACCCGCGGCTCGTGTCGCTGTAGTCGCCGATGCCGAGACCGAGGTAGACGCCGTCCGTCTGGAAGCCGAGCGCGACGAGCATGTGCCACAGCGCGAGCGAGTCCTTGCCGCCGGAGATCGCGACGAGCACGCGCTCGGAGTGGCCCATCATCCGGTGCGAGCTGATCGCCCGGCGCACCTGCTCCTGGCAGTGCGTCGTGAAACAGCCGGCGCAGAACGCGGCGCGGTGCCGCGGGATATCGATGACCGCGGGCTGGCCGCAGGGCTTGCACTTCACCGCGCGTCACCCACCACTGATGACGGGCCTGATCTCGACGACGTCGGTGTCCTGCAACGTCTCGTCGTGCGTCACCAGGCTGTCGCCGCGGATCACGAGCACCGACTCGCGGTTGAGGCCGAGCGTCTTGACCAGCTCGGTCACGCGCAGCGGACCGCTCACCTCGACGTCGCGCTTCGGGTTGTGAAGACGTACCTGCACCGGCTCAGAGTACGGCGCGGTCGCGGTGGTGCAGCACCCGATGGATCTGTTCGGCCGGGCCGGGGCCGGCCGGTCCGCAGACGAGCGGCGACCGGGCCAGCAGCCATGCGCCGACGACCATTACCACCGCGCCGAACGCCTCCCACGGCAACGCCGACAGCGACGTGTCGAACGTCTCGTCGAGCGCGACCATGCCGATGAGGATCCCGATGATCGGCTCGCCGACGGCCATCGGCGGCAGCGCGGCCGACAGCGACCCGGCCTCGTACGCCGACTGCGTCAGCGTGAGCCCGTACAGCGCGGTGACGATCAGCACGTACGGCTGCCAGGAGACGACGAGGTGACCGAAGTCCTTGCCGAGCCAGTGCAGGCAGTAGCGGGTGAGCGCGTCCTGCAGGCCGAACAGCACGCCGGCGGCGGCGCCGACCAGCGCCGCGCGGTGCGACGGCGACGGCAGCCGCAGCCCGGCGGAGACGAGCGAGAGCGAGAGGCCCCACGCGGCCAGCGTGACGAGGACCCATTGCAGCATCGGCATGTCGGACGCGCCGGTCGTCGGCGACCCGACGCCGAGGAGCAGCCCGAGGCCGGCGCTCACCATGATCGCGCCGGCCCACTCGACCGGCCGCAGCCGCTCCCGCCGCCACGCCGCCGACAGCGGCAGCGCGAACAGCAGGCTCGCCGTGAGCACCGGCTCGACGACCGCGAGGCTGCCCTGGCCGAGCGCGGCTGCCTGCAGCAGGTCGCCGACGATCATCGCGCCGATCCCGCCGAGCCAGATCCGGTGCTTCGCCAGCTCGACCAGCAGCCGAGGGGAGAGAAAAAGACCGCGCGGCGCCTCGTGCGCCTCGTGATACTGCAACACGTACGCCGCCGCGAAGCACAGCGACGCGGCGAACGCGAGCAGCATCACCATGCGGGGGGCCGGTTCCTTCCGGTTCGTCGTGTCCGCTTGGCAGACTAGGCACCGGACCTGAAGAAAAACGAAGCGGAGTCGATTCGACGTGCTGGCCCTGTCCGTGGCTGCGGCGATCGCGGCCGGGTGCACGTTCGCCGTCGGGTCCGTACTCCAGCAGAGCGCGGCCCGCGAGGCGCCGAGCGAAGACTCGATGTCGCTGCGGCTGCTCGTCGGGCTGGCCCAGCGGCCGCGCTGGCTGATCGGCATCGCCGGCGACTTCTTCTCCTTCGGCCTGCAGGCGCTGGCGCTCGCGTTCGGGCCGCTCGCGCTGGTGCAGCCGCTCGCGGTGACCGGCCTGCTGTTCGCGATCCCGCTCGCGGTGCGGCTGCGCGGCCGCCGGCTCGGCTGGCGGGAGTGGAGCGGGACGGTCGCGGTCGCGGCCGGGCTGGCCGCGTTCCTGGTCGGCGCCTCGCCGAGCGACGGCGTACCGCAGACGACATGGGTGCGCTGGACGCTGATCCTGATCGCGGTCGGCGGCCTGATGGCTCTCGGGGTCCTCGTCGGCGGGCTGCTCCGCGGGACGGCGCGGGCGTCGGCGTACGGGCTGTCGGCGGGCGCGGCGTTCGGCCTGCTCGCGGCGCTGACCAAGGCCTCGACCCACCTGCTCGGCCAGGGCGCGGCGACGTTCTTCACGTCGTGGCAGCCGTACGCGATGGCGGTGGTCGCGGTGCTCGGCGCGGTCGTGCAGCAGAGCGCGTTCCAGGCCGGGCCGCTGCCGGCGAGCGTGCCGGTGATGGACGCGATGGAGCCGGCGGTCGCGGTCTGCATCGGGGTGTTCGCCTTCAACGAGTCGGTCGACACCTCGGTCGGCGGGTTGGTGTTCCAGGCGCTCGGGATCCTGCTGCTGCTCTGGGGGATCGTCAGCCTCGACCGGTCGCCGATCGTGCTGGAGCTGCAGGCGAAGGAGCCGCCGGGCAAGCGGGGGCGCGTGAATGCTGGTGCCGGAGTGACAGATGGTGCACAATGAGTGAGTAGTGCGCCGTGACGGGCGCGTCTTCGAGGCCGGTGGGGAAGCCGTCCCTCGACGACGATGGAGGTCACGTCATGGCCACGGTGAACGGTGCGGCCACGGTCGCGCGCGGAGTGCTGTTCGTGCACTCGTGCCCGCCGGCGCTGCGGCCCCACGTGGAGTGGGCCGTGGCCGGCGTCCTCGGCATCCCCGTCCGGCTCGACTGGGAGCCACAACCCGTCGCGCCCGGGTGCCTGCGGGCCCAAACCGGCTGGCGCGGCGCCCCCGGGACCGCCGGGCGGATCGCGGCGGCGATGCGCGACTGGCCGCTGGTGCGCTGCGAGGTCACCGAGGAGCCGAGCGCGGGGTGCGACGGCGAGCGCTACGCGATGACGCCCGACCTCGGCGTGTTCCGGTCGGCGATGAGCGGCAACGGCGACGTGCTCGTCCAGGAGGACCGGCTGCGGCACGTCATCGCGACGGTCGACGACTTACCGACGCTGCGGCACGCCCTCGACCGGCTGCTCGGCGCCCCCTGGGACCTCGAGCTCGAGCCGTACCGCATCGCCGGCGACGGCTCGCCGGTGCGGTGGCTGTCCTCCGCCGGCTGAGACCACGCGCGGCGTCACGCTTGGCGGTCGGTGGCTCCGCGCTCCGCGTCGTCCGCGTCGTCCGAGAGCAGCGCGGTCAGGACGAGCCCGGCGCCGACGACGAGTAGCCCGAGGCCGGCCCACGGTACGGCGGACTGCCAGCCGGACAGCGAGGCGCCGCTGACGGCGACCCGCAGCGCCTCGACGGCGAGCGCAAGGAAGCCGAGGAGCCCGAGCGCCGCACCGATGGGCAGCAACACCGAAGTACGCACCGCGCGAATCTAGCGCGCGACGCCATGGTCATCGCGCGCTGAGCAGGTCTCCCGGGCCCGCGGAGGCTGGCTGAAGGCGCAATGATCAAGAGCTACAGCGGGATGTTGCCGTGCCGCCCGCGGGCGGGCAGCGCGGCCGCGAGCGCGCCGGCCAGCGCGGTGCGGGTCCGGTCCGGCGCGACGACCTCGTCGACGACGCCGAGCTCGACCGCCCGGCCGAGGCCGCCGGAGATCTCGTCGTGCTCGGCCGCGAGCTGCTGCTCCAGCTCGGCGACCTGGTCGGCCGGGACGGCGGCGAGCCGGCGCCGGTGCAGGATGCGCACCGCGGCGACCGAGCCCATGACCGCGACCTGCGCACCGGGCCACGCGAGCACCCGGGTCGCGCCGAGCGAGCGCGAGTTCATCGCGATGTACGCG
>JAVEEI010000054.1 GCA_030840525.1 Frankiaceae bacterium | reverse complement strand
GTATCCGCCTCCCCGGCGCCGCAGCTCCAGCGCGAGCGTCAGCGCCAGCCGGGCGCCCGACGCACCGATCGGATGCCCGAGCGCGATCGCGCCGCCGTTGACGTTGACCTTGTCCGCGTCGTTGCCGAGCAGCTTCGTCGAGTGCAGCGCGACCGACGCGAACGCCTCGTTGATCTCGACCAGGTCGAGCGCGCCCGCGTCGAGGCCGGCCCGCTGCAGCGCCTTGTTGATCGCGTTGGCCGGCTGCGCCTGCAGCGACGCGTCGGGACCGGCGACGACACCGTGGTAGCCGATCTCGGCGAGCACCGGCGCACCGAGCTCCTCGGCCTTCGCCCGCGACATCACGACGACCGCGCAGGCACCGTCGGAGATCTGCGACGCCGAGCCGGCCGTGATCGTGCCGTCGGGCGCGAACGCCGGCCGCAGCTTCGCCAGCACGTCGACGGTGGTGTCGCCGCGCACGCCTTCGTCGGTCGTCACCAGCACCGGGTCGCCCTTGCGCTGCGGCACCGGCACCGGCACGATCTCGTCGTCGAACGCGCCGTTCTTCTGCGCCAGCGCGGCGAGCTCGTGCGACCGCGCCGCAAAGGCGTCTTGCTCGTCGCGGCCGATGCCGAGCTTGGCGTTGTAGCGCTCGGTCGACTCGCCCATCGCCACCTGGTCGAACGCGCAGAACAACCCGTCGTGCGCCATCGAGTCGAGCAGCGTGCCGTTGCCGTACTTGTAGCCCTTGCGCGCGCCGGCCAGCAGGTGCGGCGCGTTGGTCATCGACTCCATGCCGCCGGCGACGACGACGTCGTACTCGCCGGCCGCGATGAGCTGGTCGGCGAGCGCGATCGCGTCGAGCCCGGACAGGCACACCTTGTTGATGGTGAGCGCCGGGACGGTCATCGGGACGCCGCCCTTGACCGCGGCCTGGCGCGCGGTGATCTGGCCGGCGCCGGCCTGCAGGACCTGGCCCATGATGACGTAGTCGACCTGGTCGCCGGTGATGCCGGCGCGGCCGAGCGCGGCCTCGATCGCGACCCCGCCGAGGTCGACCGCTTGGAACGCCGCGAGCGACCCGAGCAGCTTGCCGATGGGCGTCCGCGCCCCTGAGACGATGACTGAGCCAGGCATGCTGCCACGATATCCGCGTGTTCACCAGAATCGACCACGTGGGCATCGCCGTCCGCGACCTCGACGCGGGCATCGATCTCTACACGTCGCTGTTCGGTCTCACCGTCGCCGGTCGCGAGACCAACGAGGCGCAGGGCGTCCGCGAGGCGATGCTGTACGTCGCCGACGCACCCGGCGGAGCGTCGTACGTGCAGCTGCTCGAGCCGCTCGGACCAGACACGCCGGTCGGGCGGTTTCTCGCCACTCGCGGCGAGGGCGTCCACCACGTCGGGTACGGCGTCGACGATGTCGCGGCGGCACTGGCGTCGCTGGCGGACCAAGGCGTGCGGCTGGTCGACGAGCGGCCGCGGCACGGGTCGCTGGGCGCGTCGATCGCGTTCCTGCACCCGAAGAGCGTCGGCGGCGTGCTGACCGAGCTGGTGCAGGCGGCCGGCCTATCGCCCGTCGACGGCTGAGTGCGGGCGCCTACTGCGTGATCGCCGCCCGAGGCCGACTACGCGGAGTGTCCTGCTGCTAACGGTTTGACGCATTTAGCAGCCGGGAATCGTCCCGTCAAGTCCGCTGACGCCCGAAATGTCGGAGTGTCAGGACCGACCATCGCCGGGGGCTGACTACGCGGAGGACACGGGATGCGCTCTCCACTCGACCACCGTCCGCAGGAACCCGGCCGCCGCCGGTTGGTCACCGTCGGCATGGCCGCCGGGGCCCTGGCACTGTCGGCCGTCGCTGGCGCGCCAGCGTTCGCGGACTCGCACGGCTCGCATGCGCAGTCCAAAGGCCACGGCTCGGGCGGCCACGGGGCGTCCGAGAGCGGCACCAACGGCTCGACCGGGCACAACCCGCCGGGCAACAACGGCACCGTCTTCATCCACGACGTCGCCGGCGACCACAGCCCGCACAACGTCCCGCACGTGAGCTGCAACTTCTACGTCGACTTCTTCGGCTTCGACGCCGGCCAGAGCGTCACCGTGTCGTTCGCCGGGCAGGCGCCGACGGGCAAGGGCACCGCGCTCGGCGGCACGTGGACCGGCATCGTCAGCACCGACGACGCGGGCGGCGCCGGCAACGACTTCGACGACGAGCTCGCGTTCACCGCGGACCAGCTCGGCGTGACCTCGCTCGGCGCGCCGGCGCACCAGGGCTACCACGTGAAGATGACGGTCGCGACCAACGAGCCGGGCGGCAAGAAGTCCAAGGTCTTCTGGATCGAGCCGTGCGCGTCCGCCCCGACGGTCTCGGGTGGCGGCGCGACCTCCGGTGGCGGTACGACGGCCGGTGGCGGCGTTCTCGGTAACGGCGGCACCGTCGGCGGCGGCACCGTCGGCGGCGGGTCCGTGCTCGCCGGTGGCGCGACTGGCGGGGCGAGCGTGTCCGGCGGGACGAGCTCCGGCGCGACGGTGCTCGGCGAGAGCTTCACCCGCGG
>JAVEEI010000026.1 GCA_030840525.1 Frankiaceae bacterium | reverse complement strand
CCGGGTCCGATGGGTGCCAACGCGCACAACGACTACGCCGACCGCAAGAACGGCCGCAAGCCCGTCGTACCGATCCATCGCGAGCTGGCCGAGCCGCTCGCGGAGATCCTCGGCGAGACGTACGGGCTGATCGTCTACCAAGAGCAGGTCATGGCGATCGCGCAGAAAGTGGCCGGCTACTCGCTCGGCCAAGCGGACCTGCTGCGCCGCGCGATGGGCAAGAAGAAGAAGGAGATCCTCGACAAGGAGTACGTGCCGTTCGCCGCCGGCATGAAGGAGCGCGGCTACGGCGAGGACGCGATCAAGACGCTGTGGGACATCCTCGTCCCGTTCGCCGACTACGCGTTCAACCGCGCGCACTCCGCCGGCTACGGCCTCGTCTCCTACTGGACGGCGTACCTCAAGGCGAACTACCCGGCCGAGTACATGGCCGCGCTGCTCACGTCGGTGAAGGACGACAAGGACAAGTCGGCGATGTACCTGCACGAGTGCCGCCGCATGGGCATCAAGGTGCTGCCGCCGGACGTCAACGCCTCCGACTCCAACTTCACCCCGGTCGGCACCGACATCCGCTTCGGGCTGTCCGCCATTCGCAACGTCGGCGAGAACGTCGTCGCGTCGGTCATCGCGTCGCGCCGGTCGAAGGGCGCGTACGGCGACTTCGCCGACTTCCTGCGCAAGGTCGAGCCGGTCGCGTGCAACAAGAAGGTGATCGAGTCGCTGATCAAGGCCGGTGCGTTCGACTCGCTCGGGCACTCGCGGCAAGGCCTGCTGCGCGTGCACGCCGACGCGGTCGATGCCTGCATGGACACCAAGCGCAACGAGGCGATCGGCCAGTTCGACCTGTTCGGCGGCGGCGGCGACGATGCGGCGGACAACGCGTCGCCGGGCTTCGGCCTCGACCTGGTGATCCCGTCGGGGGAGTGGGAGAAGGCGACGCTGCTCGCGTACGAGCGCGAGATGCTCGGCCTCTACGTCTCCGACCACCCGCTGTTCGGGATCGAGCACCTGCTCGCCGCGGCGGTCGACTGCTCGATCGCCTCGCTGACCGCCGACGAGCGGCCGGACGGCACGATCGTCACCGTCGGCGGCATCCTGTCCGGGCTCAACCGGCGGGTGACGAAGACCGGCAACCCGTGGGCGATGGCGGCGCTCGAAGACCTCGAAGGCTCGATCGACGTACTGTTCTTCCCCGCTGCCTACCAGACCTGCGGTATCCACCTTGCCGAGGACGCGGTGCTGCTGGTCCGGGCGCGGCTCGACCGGCAGGAGGACGTGCCGCGGCTGATCGCGATGGACGTCACCGTCCCAGACACGTCGGTCGCGCCGCGCGGCCCGGTCTCGCTGACGCTGCCGGCGCCGCGCTGCACCCAGCCGGTCGTCGACCGGCTCAAAGAGGTGCTGGAGACGCACCGCGGCTCGACCGAGGTCCGGCTCGCGCTGCAGTCGGGCGAGAAGGTGACGATGCTGCGGCTGGACCGCCGGGTCAACCCGACCAACGCGTTGATGGCGGACCTCAAGGCGTTGCTGGGGCCGGGCGCTGTCGGCTAGGGCCACGCGCGCGCTGCTGCTCGCCGCGGCGGTCGCGCAGGTCGGCCCGGCGGCGTCGTGGCTGCCGCCGGTGCGCCGGCTGCTGCTGCCGCGGCTGTCCGGCCGCGGGCCGCGCGGCGGGGTCGCGCTGACGTTCGACGACGGCCCGCACCCCGAGGCGACGCCGGCCGTCCTCGACGTACTCGACCGGCTCGGCTGGACCGCGACGTTCTTCGTCCTCGGTGCGCAGGTACGCCGGCACCCCGGCGTCGCGGCCGAGGTCGTCGCAGCCGGGCACGAGCTCGCGCTGCACGGCGACGAGCACCGCTACCTCATCGGCCGCGGGCCGCGGGCCGCGGGGGACGACCTGCACCGCGCCTACGACACCGTCGCCGGCCTGACCGGCCAGCCGCCGCTGTGGTGGCGGCCGCCGTACGGCGTGCTGTCCGGGCCGGCGCTCGCGGCCGCGCGCGGGCTGGGTGTCCGCCCGCTGCTCTGGTCGGCGTGGGGCCGCGACTGGCGGGCGGCGGCGACCGGCGAGTCGGTGGTCGACGACCTCTACCGCGGCGAGGTCGACGGCGGCATGCTGCTGCTGCACGACTCCGACATCACCAGCGCGCCCGGCGCCTGGCGGTCGGCCGTGGCGGCGCTGCCGTTGCTGGCCGAGCGGCTCGGCGCCGCCGGCGTCGAGGTGCGGACCGTCGGGGAGCATGTGCGGGGATGAGGCTGCCCCGGATGCCTTTCCTGAGCCCGCGCTCCGAGCCCGATGTCGGTGCGGTCGGCGACGGGCTGTGCCTGCGCGGCCCGCTCTGGATCGGCAGCGGTCCGTCGTACGACGACGGGCGCGTGCTGGTCGGCGCGGACGGCACGGTCGCCGCGGTCGGAGCGGCCCGCGACATCGACCCCGGTGACGTCGAGGAGCTCCGGGTGTCGTGGGTCGGGCCCGGGCTGGTCGACGCGCACGTGCATCTCGGCTTCGGCGACCCGGACCACGTGCTCCGGCACGGCGTCGTCGCGGTCCGCGACCTGGGCGCGCCGCCCGCGGACGCGGCCCGCTACCGCAAGCTCGCGGCGCCGCGGGTCGAGGTCGCCGGGCCGCTGCTGACCGCGCCCGGCGGCTACCCGTCGCGGTCGTGGGGGAGCGCCGGGTACGCCGCGTTCGTCGACGGCGTCGACCAGGTCGAGCGGCTCGTCGCGGGGCTGTGCGGGCAGGTCGACGTGGTCAAGCTGGCGCTCGAGCCGAGCGGCGGGCCGGTGCCGAGTCCCGAGGTCGCGTCCGCCGTCGTCCGGGTCGCGCACGACAACGACCGCGAGGTCACCTGTCACGCGCTCACCGTCGCGATGGTCGAGCGGGCGCTCGACGCGGGGGCCGACGAGCTCGCGCATACGCCGACCGAGGCGCTGCCGGCCGAGGTGGTCCAGCGGATCGCGTCGGCCGGTGTGCGGGTGGTCTCGACGTTGCAGACGTTCGTCGCCGGCGGCGGGCCGGGAGGGGCGATCGCGGTCGACAACGCCCGGCGGCTGGTCGAGGCCGGAGTCGAGCTGCGGTACGGCACCGACCTCGGCAACGCGGGCACCCCCCCGGGCGCCGACCCGAAGGAGCTGCGGCTGCTCGACCGCGAGGTCGGTCTCGGACCGGACGGCGCGCTGCGAGCGGCCACTCGCCCGATCGTCGTCGGGGCGCCGGCGGCTCTCGTCGGCCTGTCCGGCGACCCGCTGGACGACCCGGGCCGCTACCGCGACGCCGAGGTCGTCGTCGTCGGCCCGACCCTCCTCCGTCGACTGTGACGTTCGAGGCGTTTCTAGGGGTGGAGTTCCGCCACGAACGTCA
>JAVEEI010000012.1 GCA_030840525.1 Frankiaceae bacterium | reverse complement strand
AGCAGGTCGACGCCGGTGCCCTCGCTCGCCGCCATCACGGCGCCGGCGACGTCGCCGTCGGAGTTGAAGGTGATGCGTGCGCCGGCCTCGCGGACCTGCTTCACGAGGTCTTCGTGCCGCGGCCGGTCGAGGATGACGACGGTCACGTCCTCGGACGAGCAGTGCTTGGCCTTCGCGACCGCCTGGATGTTGTGCTCGACCGGCGCCTCGATGTCGACGTAGTCGGCGGCGTCGACGCCGGTGACCAGCTTGTCCATGTAGAACACCGCGGACGGGTCGTACATCGACCCGCGTTCGGCGACCGCCATCACGGAGATGGCGTTGTTCATCCCCTTCGCGGTCAGCGTCGTACCGTCGACGGGGTCGACCGCGACGTCGCAGTCGGGGCCGTCGCCGTTGCCGACCTCCTCGCCGTTGTAGAGCATCGGCGCTTCGTCCTTCTCGCCCTCGCCGATGACGACGACGCCCTTCATCGACACGGTCGAGACGAGCTGGCGCATCGCGTTGACGGCGGCCTGGTCGGCGCCGTTCTTCTCGCCCCGGCCGACCCACCGGCCCGCGGCCATCGCGGCCGCCTCGGTGACCCGGACCAACTCGAGCGCGAGGTTGCGGTCGGGCTGCTCGGCGCCGACGCGCAACGTACCCGGGACGCTCGCCTCAGCCATGCCCGGATAGTAGCGGCGCGCCCGGTTCAGAGCACGACGACGGTGACCTCGGTCGCCTTCACGCTCGCCCATACGTCGACGCCTTCGGCGAGGCCGAGGTCGGCCGCGGCGGCGGTGGTGACGTCGGCGAGCACGGTCGGCGCACCACCGAGGGTGACCCGGACCCGGCCGCCGACGACCGCGAGGTCGCGCACGGTCGCGGGCCACACGTTGCGGGCGCTGCCTTCCGGCCGGCCGCGGTGCACGGCGACCGCGTGCGCGGGTACGACGGCGAGCACGTCGACGCCGTCGCCGGCCGGCATGTCGGCCGCGACCAAGACGCCGCCGCCGTCGAGGGCGAGCGCGCCAGCCGCCGTACGCGCGTAGAAGCCGTTGCTGCCCATCAACGCGGCGAGCCAGGGCGTGCGCGGCGCGGTCGTCACACCGGTGACCGTCGAGTCCTGTACGACGGCGCCTGCGTCCAACGCGAGCACCCGCGAGGCAAGTGTCATCACGTCGACGGGGTCGTGGGTCACCAGCATCGTGACGCCGTCGAAGTCGCCGAGGTGCGCGCGCAGGCTGCGCCGGACGTCGGTGCGGGCTTCTACGTCGAGTGCGGCGAGCGGCTCGTCGAGCAGCAGCACTCGCGGCTCGCGGGCGAGGGCTCGCGCGAGGGCGACCTTCTGCGCCTGCCCGCCGGACAGCGCGGCCGGCCGCCGGTGCGCGAGGTCGCCGATGCCGAGCCGGTCGAGCCACCGCTGCGCCGCGGGCCGACCCTGCCGGCCGCGCAGTCCGAACGCGACGTTGTCGAGCGCGGTGAGGTGCGGGAACAGCGCGCCGTCCTGCGGCACCCAGCCGACGTGCCGCCGGGCCGGCGGCCGGTCGAGCACGTCGACGCCGCCGACGGTCAGCGTGCCGGTGGCCGGGATCAGACCGGCGAGCGCGCGCAGGAACGTCGACTTGCCGGCGCCGTTCGGCCCGACGACGGCGACGACGTCACCCGGCTTGCACTCGGCCGCGACGTGCACGGTGAACGTGCCGACGCTCGCGCGCAGGTCGATGGTGGTCACGTTCGTCACCGGGTCAGCCGCCAGCGCGAGCGCATCGCGACGAGTACGACGAGCGACAACGCGAGCAGCAGCGTCGACAGTGCGACCGCGGCGTCGGGGTCGTTCTGCAGCGTGAGGTAGACGTCGAGCGGCAGCGTCTGCGTGGACCCGGGCAGGTTGCCGGCGAACGTGATCGTCGCGCCGAACTCGCCGAGCGCGCGCGCCCACGCGAGTGCGGAGCCGGCCGCGAGCGCCGGCAGCACCATCGGCAGCGTCACCCGGAAGAACGTGCGGGTCGTCCCGCTGCCGAGCGTCGCGGCGACGTCGTCGTACCGCTCGTCGATCCCGAGCAGGGCGCCTTCGACGGCGAGGACGAGGAACGGCAACGCGACGAACGCCTCCGCGAGGATCGCGCCCCACGTCGTGAATGCGAGCGACAGCGGGATGACGCCGTGCCGGCCGAACGCGAGTAACAGCGCCACGCCGCCGACGACGGGCGGCAGCACCAGCGGCAACGTGACCGCCGCGCGCAGCACGGACTTGCCGCGGAAGTCGACCCGCGCGAGCAGCCACGCGAGCGGTACGCCGACAACCAGCGACAGTGCGAGCGCACCGAGCGAGCACTCGAGCGATAGCCGCAACGCGGTGACCGCCGACGTAGTTGTAAGCAAGTGCGGCAGCGAGTGCCACGGCGTACGGTCGGCCAAAGAAACCAACGGCAGCAACAAAAATGCAGCGCCCGCGACCGCGGCGGTGGTCAGCGAGAGCGGTGGCCGAGTGCGGGTCAACGCGGTGGCAGGAAGCCGAACCGGGCGAGGATCGCCTGCCCGGCCGGCGACGTGAGGAAGTCGACGAAGCCCTGGCCGGCCGCGTCGACGGCGGCCGCGGGGTACGTCGCGATCGGCGACGTGGGCAAGGCGACGGTGCCGACCTTCGCTCCCGCCGACTGCGCGTCGGTGACGTAGACGATGCCGGCGTCGGCCTCGCCCAGCTCGACCTTCGTGAGCACGCCGCGGACGTTGTCCTCCAACGACTTCGGGTGCACTGTGACGTGCGCGGCCTGCAGCGCCTTGACGGCGTACTTCCCGGCGGGGACGGTCGGCGCGGCGAGCACGACGACGACACTAGGCTTCGCGAGGTCGGCGGCGCTGCGGATGTGCTTGGGGTTGCCCGGTGCGGTGACGATGACCAGCCGGTTGCGCGCGAACAGAGTTGTCGCACCGCTGAGGTGCACGGTGAGCTTGCCGAGCGTCGCGGTGTCGGCGGTCGCGACCGCATCGGCCGGTGCGCCCTGGTTGAGTTGCGCGACGAGGTCCTGCGAGCCGGCGAACGAGAAGCGCACGTGCACGCCGCTCTGCTTCGTGTACGCCGCGGCCTCCGCGGCGAACGCGTTCGTGAGCGACGCGGCCGCGAAGACGGTGATCGTGCGCGGCTTAGACCCGGTGTTGTTGCTGTTACCGCCGCATGCGGTGAGCAACGCGGCGACGGCGACGGCGGTGCCGAGCGCGCGGCGGCTCATCCGAGGTCCACGGCGACGTTGGTGGCCTTGACCGTTGCGACCGCGCGGTCGCCCGGCTTGAGGTCGAGCTCCTCGACGGCCTCGGCGGTGAGCAGCGACACGAACCGGTGCGGCCCGGCCTGCACCTCTACCTGCGCGGCGACGTCGCCGCGGACGACGCGGGTGACGATGCCGGGGAAGCGGTTGCGCATCGACGAGACGCTCGGCGCGGGCTCGTCGGCGAGCGAGACCGCGAACGCGGCGAGGTCGGCGCCGTCGACCGCCCGGCGGCCGCCCTCGTCGGTACTCGTCGGCAGCCGGCCCGCGTCCGCCCAGCGCCGTACGGTGTCGTCGCTCACGCCCAGCAGGGCCGCGGCGTCGCGCAGTCGGTAGATCGGCATGTGCGGCAGCGTACTCGCGCCTGAGCGCCGCAGTTACGGCTCATTAGGTCGTATTGCAAGCGCAGCTCCGGAACCGGGCAAACCTCCCCTCCGCGCTCTGCCGGCCTGTGGCAGAGTGACCGCGTGCAAACGCGGACGAATGGTCGGGGGGCCGGGCGCGCGCAGGCCACTCGCGCGGGCCTCCTCTCGGCGGCGCACGAAGTGTTCGCCGAGTCCGGCTTCGCCGACGCCAACATCGCCGACGTCGTCGCCCGGGCCGGCGCCAGCGTCGGCAGTCTCTACCATCACTTCGGCGGCAAGGCCGACCTCTACCTCGCGCTGTTCGAGGACTACCAGACCCGCCAGGAGGCACGTGCCGCCGCCGCCGTACGCGCCGCCCGCGGCGACGGCAAGCTGCACGACCCCGTCGAGCTGTTCCTCGCCGGTGCGTCGGCGTACCTCGCCGGCTGCTGGGAGGAGCGCGAGCTGTCGCGGCTCTTCCTCGCCGGCGGTGGCCCGCCCGGGTTCGAGCTGATCGCGCGCCGCCGATACCGCGAGTGGATCCACGTCAACGCCAACCTGCTCCGCGCCGACGAGCAGCCGCTCGGCGAGACCCTCGTCCTGGTCCTCACGACGGTCGTCGCCGAGGCCGGTCGCGAGGTCTCGGTACAGGACTCGTACGACGACGCGATACGCCTCGCCGACGAGGTCGTCGAGCTGATCGGCCGGATCAGCGCGCCTAGAGCAACGTGAGCTCGGTGTCGCCGCGCTCGTGCGCGAGCAGCCACTGCTTCGTCGCCAGACCGTAGTAGTAGCCGCCGAGGTTTCCGCCGGTGCGCACGATCCGGTGGCACGGCACGATCGGCGCGACCATGTTCAGCGCGCACGCGCTGCCAGCCGCGCGCACCGCGTTCGGCGAACCGGCGCGGCTCGCGAGCTCGGCGTACGAGATGGTCTCGCCCGGCGGTACCTCGCGCATCACCTTCCACGCGGCCTGCCGGAATGCGCCGCCCGGCTGTGACACCGGCAACGTGTCCGGCGCCGTCACGTCACCGTCGAAATATGCTTGCAGCGCAAGGGAAAACGGCCCCAGGGAGTCGACGACGCGCAACGACGCGGTCGTCGTACGGAGCCGGCCGAACTGGTCGACGACGGGAGTGAAGCCGGCGGCGACGAGTGCGTCGTCCCGCACCAGCAACGCGAGCGCTCCGACCGGAGTGTCGAGTGTCGTCGCGTACACGATGTCGGTCACGGCAGTCCCTTCCAGAGATGCATGGCGGCGTACGCACGCCACGGTCGCCACTGCTCGGCGCGCGCGGCGCCGCCCGGCCCGAGCGCGCGGGCGAGGACGAGGTCAGTCGCGGGAAACGCGTCGGGGTCGCTGAGCGCTCGCATCGCGATGTAGTCGGCGGTCCACGGGCCGACACCGGGCAACGCGAGCAGCCGCCGCCGTACTTCGTCGCGGTCGGCGACCGGGTCGATGACGAGACCGTCGTCGGCGACGGCGCGCGCGAGTGCCCGCAACGTGCGGGTGCGGGCACCGGTCAGGCCGAGCCCGTCGAGGTCGGCGTCGGCGACCGCGGCCGCGTCCGGAAACGCGTGCGTGAGCGACCCGCGCGGGCCGGTCAGCGGCTTGCCGCAACGTTCGACCAGCCGGCCCGCCATCGTCCGCGCGGCCGCGACCGACACCTGCTGGCCGAGGACCGCGCGCACCGCGAGCTCGAACCCGTCGACCGCGCCGGGGACGCGGATGCCCGGTACGGCGTCGACCGCCGCGCGCAGCGTCGGGTCGGCGCGCAGCGTCTCGTCGACCGCATGTGGGTCCGCGTCGAGGTCGAACAGCCGCCGGCACCGCGCGACGACGGAGGCGACTCGGCGTACGTCGTCGACGTCGATGCGCGCGACGAGGTACGCCTCGGCCGGCTCGATCTCGACGACGCTCTGGTCGACGACCCGTCGATAGACAGTGCCGTCGAGCTCCTCGACGCCGGGCACGGCGCGGGCGCCGAGGAACGTGAGCAACGGCTCGACCGCGAACGGCAGCCGCATCGGCAGGCGCAACGTCAACGTGCCGGTCGCCTCGCCCGACACCGCGCCGGCCGGGCGGCGCCGTAGCTCGCTCGGCGGGCAGCCGAACTCGGCCGCCATCACCTCGTTGAACTGCCGGATGCTGGCGAAACCGGCGCTGAACGCGACCGTCGACAGCGGCAGCGCGGTGTGCTCGACGAGCATGCGCGCGGTCTGCGCGCGCCGGGTGCGGGCGAGGCGCAGCGGCCCGACACCGATCTCCGCGACGAGGACGCGGTGCAGGTGCCGCTCGCTGACGGCCAGCCGGCGGGCGAGCCCGGGCACGCCTTCGGTGTCGACGACGCCGCTCTGGATGCCGCGCAGCGCGCGGGCGGCGAGGTCGCCGCGGACGTCCCACTCGCGACTGCCGGGCGCGGCGTCCGGGCGGCACCGCTTGCAGGCGCGGAAGCCGGCTGCGGCGGCCGCGGCCGCGTGCGGGAAGAACAGCACGTTCTCGCGCTTCGGGGTCTGCGCCGGGCAGCTCGGCCGGCAGTAGATCCCCGTCGTCCGCACCGCGGTGACGAACCGGCCGTCGAACCGCGCGTCGCGGCTGCGGACCGCGCGGTAGCAGCGGTCGGGGTCCTCGTGCACGGGTCCAGCATGGCCTACCGCGCCGACAGACCGCTGGCGGTTTTCGGACCTGGAAGGATGGCGGCGTGACCACGACCGCCGGCGCCCACCCGGAGCTGCTCGACCGGCGCGCCGACTACCCGATCCTCGACCGCCGTACGTACCTCATCAACAACTCGCTCGGCGCGATGCACCGCGAGACGCGGCGCCGGCTCGACGACTTCGCCGACCTCTGGGACAGCGAAGGCGTCGTCGCGTGGAACACGTGGTTCCCGGAGATGATGCGCGTTGCCGACCTCGTCGGGACCGTCATCGGCGCGGCGCCGGGCAGCACCGTGTTGCGGGCGAACGTCGCGGACGCGCTCGCGAGTGTCGCGTCGTGCTTCGACCTCGGCGGCACCGCGCGGTCGAAGGTCGTCACGACCGCCGCCGACTGGCCGGGCTCGCACTACTTCTGGACCGAGCAGGTACGCCGGCACGGCGGCGAGCTCGTCGTCGTACCGTACGACGAAGGCGGCATCAGCGTGTCGACCGATCGCATCGTCGACGCGATCGACGACCGCACGCTGCTCGTGTCGGTCAGCCTCGTGCAGTTCCGCACGTCGGCGTTGCTCGACCTCGCGCCGGTCGTCGAGGCCGCGCACCGGCACGGCGCGGTCGTCGTCCTCGACGCATACCAAGCCGCGGGCTGCCTGCCGGTCGACATGGCCGCGTACGACGTCGACATCTGCGTCGGCGGCTCGGTGAAGTTCCTCTGCGGCGGGCCCGGCAACGGCTGGCTCTCGGTCGCGCCGCGGCTCGTCGAGACGTTGCGTCCGGCCGCGGTCGGCTGGATCTCGCACGCCGAGCCGTTCGCGTTCGAGTGGGACGACATCCGGTACGCCGACGGCATCGGCCGGTTCGCCGGCGGTACGCCGAACGTGCCCGCGGCGTACGCCGCCGCCCCCGGTTACCAGGCCATCGTCGACATCGGCATCGAGCGGATCCGCGAGCGTTCGCAGTCGCTCACGCAGTTGCTGCTCGACGGCGCATTGGAGCGCGGGTTCGACGTACGTTCGCCGGACGACCCGAACCGTCGCGGCGGTCACGTCACGATCGATCCCGGCAACGCGAAGCGCGTGCACGACGCGTTGATCGAGCGCAAGATCCTCGTCGACTACCGGCCCGGCGGCGGCATCCGGATCGGGCCGCACTTCTACAACACGACCGACGAGTGCGTCGAGGTGCTCGACGCGATCGCGGAGCTGGCGGCGTCGTGAGCACGGCGAGCCCCGAGCCGGTGCCGACGACGCGGGTCGCGCGGCCGAAGAGCCTGCGCGACAGCCTGCTCGACATGGGCCGCTCGCTCGGCCTGATGCTCGCCATCATGGCGTTCGTGCTGCTCGCGACGCCGGCCCGCGGGCTGATCTTCCCGGACCGCAACGACCGGATGCCGGCGACCGACTACTCCGACGTCGTCCAGGGTTTCGGGCAGGTCACGCACCATCCCGCGTTCGCGCCGGTCGGCCTGCCGTCGTCGTGGCGCGCGAACGCCGCGAACCTCACCGGCTCGTCGGCGACGAACGAGCGGCTGCACATCGGCTTCGTCACGCCCGGCAGCCACTACGCCGGGGTGGACGAGACGGCTGGCGACGGTGCCGCGCTGATCGCGGACGTGCTCGGCAAGCGGGGCGCGGCGACGACCGGTACGGCGACGATCGGCGGCGTCGCGTGGGACGTGCGCTTCTCCGACCGGGGCGAGATGGCGCGCACCTTGTTCACCGGCGGGCTGACGATCGTCGTCACCGGCGACGCGCCCGCGGCCGACCTCGACCGGCTCTGCGCCTCGCTGCGGCCAGGCTCCGCCTAGCTAGCCCTCGTCGCCGTCGGGAGCCGCGGCGGCGAGCCGCCCCTTGGCGCCGTCGAGGAGCTCCTGGCAGATCCGCGCGAGCGCCTCGCCGCGCTCCCACAGCGCGAGCGACTCTTCGAGCGTGACGCCGCCGGCTTCGAGCCGCCGGACGATGTCGGTCAGCTCGTCGCGGGCCTGCTCGTAGCTCGGTCGCGGCTCGGTCATGGCCCCTCCGTGACGGTGACGGCGAACCGCCCGGCCGCGACCCGTACGTCGAGCCGCTCGGCCGTCGCGACCTCGGCCGGGTCGCGGACGACGGCCCCGCCCGCGCGCTGGACGACGGCGTACCCGCGGTCGAGCGTGCCCTGTGGCGACAGCGCGGCGACCTGGCCGGCGAGGTGCGCGACGTCGGTCGCGGCGGCGTGGACGCAACCGAGGGCCGCCCGCCGGCTGCGTTCCCGCAGGGCCGCGAGCCCGGCCGCGTACCCGTCGAGCTGGCCGAGCGGGTCGGCGAACGACGGCCTGGACAGCAACGCGACGAGCCGGTGCGCCTCGGCGTCGATCCGGCCGGCGAGATGCCGGTGCGCCCGCGCCCGAAGCTGCCGGACGCGCTGCGCCTCCTCCGCGACGTCGGGTACGACGAGCTTCGCCGCGTCGGTCGGAGTCGACGCGCGCCGGTCCGCGACGTGGTCGACGAGCGGCGCGTCGGTCTCGTGGCCGATCGCGGTGACGACCGGGGTCCGGCACGCCGCGACCGCGCGCACCAGCGCCTCGTCGGAGAACGGCAGCAGGTCCTCGACCGAGCCGCCGCCGCGCGCGAGCACGATCACGTCGACGCTGTCGTCGGCGTCGAGCCGGCCGAGGGCCGCGATGACCTCGGCGGCGGCGTACGGGCCTTGCACCGCGACGTTCTCGATCGCGAACGCCACCGCGGGCCAGCGGCGGCGGGCGTTGTCGACGACGTCGCGCTCGGCCGCGCTCTCGCGGCCGGTGACCAGGCCGACCTTCGCCGGCAGGAACGGCAGCGGCCGCTTGCGTTCGGCGGCGAACAGCCCCTCGGCCGCGAGCGTCGCCCGGAGCTGCTCGAGCCGGGCGAGCAGCGCGCCGACACCGACCGGGCGGACGTCGTACGCGGTCATCGACAGCTGGCCGCGGCCGGTCCAGAACTCCGGCTTGAGCCAGACGACGACGCGGGTGCCGTCGGCGAGCGGCGGCTGGAGGTCGTCGACGAGCTGGCGCGGGCACGAGACCTGCAGCGACATATCCGCGGCGGTGTCGCGCAGTACGAAGAAGCAGCGCGGCTGGCCGCCGCGGCGGCTGACCTCGGTGACCTGGCCCTCGACCCAGACCCGGCCGAGCCGGCCGACCCAGTCGGCCATCGCCCGGGCGACCGTCCGGACCGGGATCGGTTGCTCGGGGGAGGACGTGAGCGGCACGGCGCTCACTGTAGGCGGGCTAGCCGGAGCGCGTCGGGGTGCTCGGCTTGCCGCCGTCCGGGTAGGCGTCGGCCGGGCCGAGCTTCGCGATCCGGTTGTCGAGCGCGGTGAGCACCGGCATCCGGTGCGCGTGCGCCTGCTCCCACTCGCGCAGCGCCACGAGCTGCTCGACGCTGAGGTTGCGCAGCCTGGCCCGCAGCGACCCGAGCGTGATGTTGTCGAAGTCGGGGATCGGCAGCTCGTCGCGCGTCTCCGGCTCCGGGATCGCGAGCTGGTCGACGACCTGCTCGACGATCTGCTCGACCTCGGTCGAGACCGCGCTCGGGGTGAGGGCGCTGGCCGCCGGCTCGGGCTCGGGTGTCGGCGCAGCTTTCGGCTCCGGCTCCGGCTTCGGCGCTGGTTTGGCTGCGGTCGTCGTCTGTTGGGTCTGCTGGGGGGCGCGGGTTGGCGTCGTACGGCTGGCTTTCGCCGGCGGCGTCGCCGGCTCGGTGCGTACGGCGGCCGCGATGCGGGCGGCTTCCTCGTCGGCGCCGTCGTCGAGGTCGAGCGTCGGCAGCAGCCGGCCGAGTGGGGTGTGCGCGGCGATCTGGAGCGCCTCGTTGCCGCGCCGGAGCGCGAACTCCCGGAGCCCGGCGCTGCGCTCCCACGCGGCGAGGCTCCACGAGATGGCGGTCAACGGCAGTCGGCTGGCGTGTCGAGCGAGTCCCATCGGTCTCCCTTTCCGCGGACGAAACTGCGCCCGTCACCTGCAAGCCTGCCCGATGCGGCCGGGGCCGTAACCGGCGGTGCGTAGCCTGGACCGGTGAGCTCCACCGACAGCGCCGGCACCCGGCGGGTACTGCTGGCCAGCCCGCGAGGCTACTGCGCCGGCGTCGACCGGGCCGTGCAGACGGTCGAGCGGGCCCTCGACCTGTACGGCGCGCCGGTGTACGTGCGCAAGCAGATCGTGCACAACTCGCACGTCGTCCGCGGCCTGGAGGCGCGCGGGGCGGTCTTCGTCGACGAGACGGCCGAGGTGCCCGAGGGGTCGGTCGTCGTGTTCTCCGCTCATGGTGTCGCGCCGGTCGTGCACGAGGAGGCGTCGGCGCGCGGGCTGCGGACGATCGACGCGACCTGCCCGCTGGTGACGAAGGTGCACGCCGAGGCGCGGCGGTTCGACCGCGAGGGCTACGACATCCTGCTGATCGGCCACGAGGGGCACGAGGAGGTCGTTGGTACGACCGGCGAGGCGCCCGACCGGGTGCACCTCGTCGACGGCCCGGCCGGTGCGGCCGCAGTCGAGGTACGCGACCCGGCGAAGGTCGCCTGGCTGTCGCAGACGACGCTGTCGGTCGACGAGACGCTGGAGACGGTGGCGGCGCTGCGGGCGCGGTTCCCGCTGCTGATGGACCCGCCGAGCGACGACATCTGCTACGCGACGCAGAACAGGCAGATCGCCGTGAAGGAGATCGCGGCGAGCTCCGAGCTGGTGCTCGTCGTCGGGTCGGGCAACTCGTCCAACTCGGTCCGGCTGGTCGAGGTGGCCCGCGACGCGGGCGCCCGCGACGCCCGGCTGGTCGACGACGTCAGCCACATCGACGAGGCGTGGCTCGACGGGGTGTCGACCGTCGGGGTGACGAGCGGCGCGTCGGTGCCGGAGTCGCTGGTACACGAAGTGCTCGACTGGCTGGCCGGCCACGGGTTCGCCGACGTACAGCAGGTGACGTCGGCAGAGGAGCACTTGACGTTCGCGCTGCCGCCGGAGCTACGCCGCGACCTGCGCGCCAGCTCGCCCGCCGGCGCACCGGCCGCGACATCACCGGCCGCTGCATCGCCGGCCGCTGCATCGCCGGCCGCGGCGTCACCGGCCGCGTCGCGCTGACCGCCGCGGGTTACCCCGCGCTGGTCTTGCGCTGCGCGTCCGGCGCCGTCGTACCGAGGCCGTAGTCCTCCGGCCGGTCGAGCTCGTCGCCGAGCAGCGCCGCCGCCGGCAATGCGACTACCGCGCGGCTCTCCTCGGCCGCGGCTACCAACTCGGCGGCCGCGATCGGCCGGACCGCCTCCTCGACCGGCTGCGGCTCGACCAGGTCGTCGTCGACGACCTTGAGGTCGCGCAGCTTGCGCGCCTGGGGCAGCACTCGACTTTCGAGCGACGCGACCGCCTCGTTGTAGGCGCCGACCGTGCTGCCTAGCCGCTTGCCGAGCGTCTCGACCTTGGCGCCAAGCTTGCCGATCCGCAGGTAGAGCTCGCGGCCGAGGTCGAACACTTCGCGCGCATTGGCCGCGAGCGCGTCCTGCTGCCACGCATAGGCGCAGGTCCGCAGCACAGAGATCAACGTCGTCGGGGTGGCGATGTGGATCCGCTTGTTGAACGCGTAGTCGAGCAGGTCGCCGTCGCGGTCGAGCGCGGCGGCGAGGAACGCGTCGCCGGGCACGAACAGCACGACGAACTCGGGCGCGGGGGAGAACTGCGACCAGTAGGCCTTGGCGGCGAGCTGGTCGACGTGGGTGCGCAGGTGCCGGGCGTGCGCGGCCAACCGCTCCTCCCGGACGGCGTCGTCGACCGCGTCGTGTGCCTCGAGATAAGCCGCGAGCGTCACCTTGGAGTCGACGACGATGCTCTTGCCGCCGACCAGCCGGACCACCAGGTCGGGCCGCAGCAGCCCGTCGGCGGTCTGCACGCTGGCCTGCTCGGTGAAGTCGCACCGGTCGGTCATGCCGGCGAACTCGATGCACCGGCGCAGCTGCAGCTCGCCCCACCGGCCCCGCGCCTGTGGCTTGCGCAGCGCGCTCACCAGCGCGGCGGTCTCCCGCTTGAGCTCGTCGCCGGACAGCCGGACCCGCTCGATCTGGTCGGCCAGCGCACGCTGGGCACCGGCCCGCTCCTTCTCGATCTCGCGCATCTGCTGCTCGACCTTGGTCAGCGTCTCGGTGAGCGGCGCGCCCGCCTGCTTGAGCCGGGTGTCGGCCAGGTCGAGGAACTGCGCGTTGTTGTGCCGCAGCGCGTCCTTCGCGAGGCTGTCGAACGTGTCCTTGAGCTGCGCCTGCGCGCGCTCCAGCAGCACGATCTTGTCGGCCGCCGCGCGCCGCTCGGCGGCGAGCGTCGCCTCCGTGCTCGCGACCCGCGCCTCGGCCGCCCGCACCTCGGCCGCGACCGCGTCGCGCTCGGCCCGCAGCTGAGCGGTCTCGGCCCGGGCGGCGTCGCGCTCCGCGAGCACTCCGGCGCCGTCGCCGACGATCTTGGCGCGGGCCAGCGCCCAGCCGATCGCGAGCCCGGCGCCGAGCATGGCCAGCGCGAGCAGCACAGTGATGGCGGTCATGCCAGGAATCGTCGCCCAGGCCGCCGACAGTTTCCGGTACGGCGCGCCGCCGACCCGCCGAGGTTGTGGACGAGGAGGATCGAGGACGTGACCGCGCCGTTCCTGAAGTGGGCCGGCGGCAAGCGGGCGTTGCTGCCCGTCCTGACTCCGCTGATGCCGTCGACGTACGGCGACTACTACGAGCCGTTCGTCGGCGGCGGTGCGCTGTTCTTCGCGCTCGCGCCCGCCCGCGCGTACCTCAACGATGCCAACGAGGAGCTGGTCAACTGTTACGCCGTCGTCCGCGACCGGGTCGACGAGCTGCTGCGGGCGCTCGCCGAGCACGTCAACACCGCAGAGCACTACCAGCACGTGCGCGCCCAGCGGCCCGATGACCTCGACGACGTCACCCGCGCGGCGCGGCTGATCTACCTCAACCGCACCTGCTTCAACGGGCTCTACCGGGTGAACCGCCGCGGCGAGTTCAACACGCCGTACGGCCGGTACCGCAACCCGACGCTCGTGGCGGAGCAGGTGCTGCGAGCCGCGTCCGCCGCGCTCCAGGGCGCGCGCTTCACGGCGACCGGCTACGAGGACGCGTGTGCAACCGCCGGTGCCGGCGACCTCGTCTACCTCGACCCGCCGTACGTCCCGGCCGGCGGGTACGCCGACTTCCGGCGGTACCACCGCGAGCAGTTCCGCGACGACGACCACGAGCAGCTCGCGCGGTTGTTTAAGGAGCTCGACGCGCGCGGCTGCCATGTCCGGCTGTCGAACGCGCACACCCCGCTCGTGCTCGACCTGTACGCCGACTGGACGATCCACGAGGTCACGTCGCGTCGCGCGATCAACTCCAACGGCGCCGGGCGCGGGCCGGTGCGCGAGGTGCTCGTTGCCAACGACTAGCGCCGCTGTCTACCCGGACACGCGATTCATGGGGTCGAAGCAACGTCTGCTCGGCCACATCGCCGACGTCGCGGCGCACTCGTCCCGCCGTACCTTCGTCGACGCGTTCTCCGGGTCCGGCTGCGTCGCGCACCACATGAAGTCCCGCGGCTACCGCGTCGTCACCAACGATGTACTCGCGTTCGCCTACCACTGGGCCCGCGCGGCCGTCGAGAACAGCAGCGTGCGGTTGACGCCGGACGAGTGCGACGGATTGCTCGCGCCGAGCCGCAACGCCGGCACCTTCATCGCCGACACGTTCGCCGACCTCTACTTCACCGACGACGAGAACGCGCTGCTCGACGCGTTCAGCGAGAACGCCGCCGCGTTGACCGACCCGTACGCGCAGTCGCTCGCATACGCCGCGATGACGCGCGCGTGCCTGAAACGGCGACCGCGCGGCGTGTTCACGTATGTCGGGATGCGGTACGACGACGGCCGCGCCGACTTGCGCACGTCGCTCGCCGACCACTTCCGCGCGTCGGTCGACGCGTGGAACGCCGCGGTGTTCGACAACGGTCTGTCGCATGAAGCGCGGCACGGTTCGGCGACGTCGCTCGACATCGACGAGCCCTCGTTGGTGTACGTCGACCCGCCGTACTTCAGCACTCGCTCGGACAACGACTACACCCGGCGCTACCACTTCCTCGAAGGACTCGTGTCGTACTGGCGTGACCTGGAGTTGCAACCGCACACGAAGACGAAGAAGTTCGCCAGCCCGCACCGCGAGTTCCAGACCAGGGCGGCGGCGTACGCGTCGTTCGAGACGTTGTTCGACGTGTTGCGGGTCCAGGGTCACGACGTGCTCGTGTCGTACAGCAGCAACTGCTTGCCCAGCAAGGACGAGATGCTCGCGATGTTGCGAGCGCGGTGGCGTTGTGTCGACGTCGTCAGCGTCGAGCACGTCTACAGCTTCGGCACCCATGGGCATCGCGTCGGCAACGCGAATAACCGGGTCGAGGAGTACCTCTTCCTCGCGCGATGAGCCTGCGATGAGCCGCGATGAGTGCGGTTACGCGGCGTGCGGCTCTTGGTGGTTCGCCGGCAGCTGGCACCACGACCACTCGCCGAGCCGGCGGCCGCAGCACTCGCCCGGCCGGTACGCGGACGACGTACGGATGGCGGTGACGGGTACGGGCGTCGCGGCCGGTGCCGCGTCGGGGTACGTCGAGACCTCGTCCTGCACCTCGAACGGCTCGCCGGACAGCTCGCCGACGTAGACGCGGCTGACTTCCTGTACGCCGTGCTGCTCGCAGTGGCCGACGACGACCAGGGTGACCGGGTCGGCGAGCACGCGGGTGCGCACCTCGTCGCCGCAGCTGGGACAAGAGAACGTCATGGCGCCACCTCGGTTCATCCCTGTAGGGATTACCCCCCATGATCGGCGCAATAACTAGTCAGCATTAGCCGCCACGCCGCGGGCACCGATAGCCCGTCCGGATGATGCCGACGTGTCCGAACTTTCCGGCACCTCGCGGGCGAATTGCCTCTCAGTCGGCGATCGAACTTGTTGAGTTTGGCGTTTTCGAATCCAACCGAACGACATCTGCGGACGTTGTAGTCGAGCCAGATTCGATTCAACGAGCGGTCTACGCTGATGTCCCTACATCGGACACGGGTGGATCGGGCGGAGCGTGGAGGCCGGATGCCGACTTGATGCAGGCGCGACGCCCGTGCCCTACACGTTGAAGCGGAACTCGACCACGTCGCCGTCGGCCATGACGTAGTCCTTGCCTTCGATCCGCACCTTGCCGGCCGCCTTCGCCGCGGCCATCGACCCGGCCGCGACGAGGTCGTCGTACGAGACGATCTCGGCCTTGATGAAGCCGCGCTCGAAGTCGGTGTGAATGACGCCCGCCGCCTGCGGCGCGGTGAAGCCGCGGTGGATCGTCCAGGCCCGCGACTCCTTCGGCCCGGCGGTGAGGTACGTCTGCAGGCCGAGCGTCTCGAAGCCGACCCGGGCCAGGATCGCGAGCCCCGAGTCGGGCTGGCCGTACTCCGCGAGCAACTCGGACGCGTCCGACGGCGACAGCCCGATCAGCTCGGACTCCAGCTTCGCGCTCACGAACACGGCCGCGGCGGGCGCGACCAGGTCGGTCAGCTTCGCCCGCAGCCCCTCGTCGCCGAGCGCGCCGTCGTCGAGGTTGAACACGTAGATGAACGGCTTGTCGGTCAACAGAAACGACTCGCGCAGCGCCTCGCGGTCGAGCGACGGGTCGCTGCTCACCGGCCGGCCCGTGTCGAGCACCGCACGGGCCGCCTGCACCGCCGCGAGTTCGGCGCGCTTCTCCGGTTTCATCCGCGCGTCGCGTTCGAGCCGGGCGAGCCGGTTGTCGATCGTCTGCAGGTCGGCGAGTACCAGCTCGGTGTTGATGGTCGCGATGTCTTCGCTCGGGTCGACCCGACCGTCGACGTGGGTCACGTCGGGGTCGTCGAAGACGCGCACCACCTGGCAGATCGCGTCCGCCTCGCGGATGTGCGACAGGAACTTGTTGCCGAGGCCTTGGCCCTCGGAGGCGCCGCGCACGATCCCCGCGATGTCGACGAACGTCACCGTCGCCGGCACGGTCCGCGCGCTCGCGAACATCTCCGCGAGCACGTCGAGCCGCGGGTCGGGAACGTTCACGATCCCCACGTTCGGGTCGATTGTCGCGAACGGGTAGTTGGCCGCCAGCACGTCGTTCTCGGTCAACGCGTTGAACAGCGTCGACTTCCCGACGTTCGGCAACCCGACGATGCCAATCCGAAGTGTCACAAGAGCCTCTCTCCAGCCGCCGCAAGCCTAGGACAGCGGCGCGGGACTAGCGGCGCGCGCGGATCGTGCGGCGCGCGAGCACGAGCCAGCACACGATCGCGACCGAGGAGAGCAGCGCGGGCAACCAGTGCCCGAGCAGCACCGACGCGGCGACGGCGCAGCCGAACGCGGTCAGGTTCGCCACGACGTCGTACGGCGGCGCGACGAAGCCGGTGTTGAGGACGTGTGCGACGGCGATCAGCACGCCGCACGCGAACGTCACGGACAGCAGCACACTGACCACTACGGCGCGTCCTCCGAAACCGCTTCCGCCGGAACGACAGCGGGTTGCCACGGCCGCCGTACGGCGAGCCACGCCGCCGCGACCGCGAACAACGTCACGACCAGCACCCAGCCCAGCGCCGTCGTGCCGACACCGACGTACTTCAACCCCGACGCGAAGATGACGAACGTGATGACCGGGCGGACGTACGCGTCCGGCGCGCGCGACGACAGCAGCGACCCGACGGCAACCGCGGGCACGCTGCCGAGGACGACCGACGCCGTCACCGGGAACGCGACGTGGCCGAACAACAGCGCGCCGGCCGCGGCCGCGGCGGTCAGCGGGACCGCCTGCGTGAGGTCGGTGCCGACGAGCTGGTTCGCGCCGAGCATCGGGTACACGAAGAGCAGCAGCACGATCATCAACGACCCGGACCCGACCGACGTGAAGCCGACGACGAGTCCGCCGACCATGCCGATCAGCACCGTGGCAACGGGTCGCGCGGTGACGGCGTGCACGCGCTCGGTACGGCGATGGCCGCCGCGCCGGTCGAGGGCGTAACGCAACAACATGGCTGCCGTACCGAGCAGCAGCGCGGCGCCGAGCGCCCGCTGGATGAGCTTCTCCGCCTGGTGCGCGCCGGTGACCTGGTGCAGCAAATACGTGCCGAGGAACGCGGTCGGCACCGAGCCGAGCACCATCCACGCGACCAGCCGCAGGTTGACCGTGCCGCGACGCAGGTGCACGAACGCGCCCAGCGGCCGCATGACCACAGCAGCGACGAGGTCGCTCGAGATCGCGGTCGACGGCGTCACTCCGAACAGCAGGATGAGCATCGGCGTCATCAGCGCGCCGCCACCCGCGCCGGTCATGCCGACGAGAAACCCGACCACCGCGCTGCCGAGCACGATGTACGGGTTGAGATCCACGGCGAAAGGCTAGCCGCGGACCGTCGGGTCAGCGGTCGTCGTCGTTCTCCACGCGCTCGTGCATCCCGGGTGCCGCGGCGTTGCCCGGCTGCGGCTCGACCGACCCCGGCTCGGCGTCCGGTACGACGACCGGCCCGGCGTCCTGGCGCGGTGTGCCCGGCTCGTTCATCAGCGGCGCGTCCATGCCGTCCTCGGACGTCGCGTCGCCGGTCGCGGACTCGCTCGGCCGGGTCGGAGTTGTCTCGCCCTCGGTCGGGTACGCCGCCGCCGCGGTCACGGTCTGCCCCGTGCCGGTGCCAGCTTTCGGGTCGTCGGCGGAGTGCACGTTGCCGGTCGCGTCGCGGACGAGGTGCTGCGTCATCAGGACGAGGTCGTCGATGCGCGACGCGAGCGCGATGTCGAGTTCGGTCACGCCACCGGCCGAGTGGGTCCAGAGCGTGAACGTCACCGCGCCGCCGTCATGCGATACCTCGGGATGGTGGTCGAGCGTGTCGGCCGACTCGGTCACCGCCGCGAGCAGCGCGTCGGTGTCTTCGACGGTCACGGTCCGGCTGATCCGGTCCGGCCCGCCGGTCCACTCGTGCAGCCCGTCGAGGGCGTCGGCCACCAACCTGTCGTCGAGCAACGTCGCCATGTGTCCTCCTCGTGATGCCCCTGTCCTTCCCCACCGACGCGCCCGCGACTCCTAGCAACGCCGACCCGTAAACAGCGCGCCGTACGACGACGTCAGCACGAACGTCCCCGCATACCTCGGTACGACGGCGACGGTCGAGCCGTCGCGGCGGACGCAGGCGCCCGCGCTCACCGTGAGCCAGCGCGACCACGGCACGTCGACGAGGACGGAACCAGAGCCGTCGGCGGCGATGACGATCGAGGCGCGGCCGAGCCGCAGCGCGTGCCCGCCGCCACCCACGACCGGCGGCGAGCCGGCGACCGACCACACCGTCCACTCGGGGTCGGTGTGCACGACCTGCAGGCCGGGGACTCCCGCCGCGAGCAGCCGCAGCTCGCTGCGGGCCGACCAGTCGTGCCGGTGCCGGCCGAGCGCGACGTACTCGACGCTGTGCCCGCGCAGCCAGTCAGCGTACTGCTCGCCGGTGAGCGACGACAGGTAGAGCGGGGCGGCGCGGACGGTGTCGAGCTGGCGCTCCCACCCGCGCGCGAGCAGCGCCGGCCCGGTGACGACGTCGGCCTCGCCGTGGTCGAGGAACGGCACCACCTCGACCCGTCCGGTGAGCGGCCCGAGCCCGTCGAGGATGCGCACCAGGCGGTGCGCGGCGGCATGCTCGGTCGCCAGCGCCGACGTCTCGTGCAGGTCGCGCCACGGGTCGCGCGCGGTCCACTGCCCGGCGACGACGACCGCGACGACGAGCAGCGGCAGCGGCAACGCGGCGTCCGCGGCCAGCGCGAGCCCGGTGAACAGCAGGCCAAGTCGTTCGACGTTCGAGCCAATCGGGCCGGGGACGGCATAGACGACAAGGACGACCGCGGCGTAGAAGACGGCGCCGATCCGTAGCAACGGCGCGCGGCAGAGTACGGCGACGGCGACGCAGCCGAGCAGCAGCGGTCGGGTCACCGGCCACTCGTCCGGCATCGACCCGCGCTCCGGGAACAGCAGCGCGACCGCCGCGAGCGGGACCGCGGCCGCGACGGCGAGCGTTACGAGGCCGCGGCGGCGCAGCGCCCACACGACGGCGACGAAGCCGAGGAACAGCGCCGCCACCGGGCTGGCCAGCGTCGTCAGGATGGACGCGAGCGCGGCCGGCACCCACGCGAGCGGCCGGCTGCCGCGGGGCGGCACCAGCACCAGCGCGGCCAGCGCCGCGGTGAGCCCGAGCGCGAACGCCGTCCGGCCGCTGGCCATGTTCGCGACGAGCGCCAGCGCGCCCCAGACCGAGGCGAGCAGCGGCCGCCGTACGCCCCAGCGGAGCAGCAGCAGTGCGAGCAGCGGCGCGCCGGCGACCGCCGCCAGCACGCCGGCGACCCGCACCCCGAGCAGCGACTCGACGTACGGCGCCAGCACGCTGTAGGCCGCCGGGAACACCGCGCCGAACCAGCCGAAGTCGACGGCCGCGCCGGGGTGCTGCGCGGCGAACGCGGACCGCGCCTGCTGGGCCGCGAGGTCGGTGCCGGCGGCGGGTGCGAGCAGCAGCGCGATGCCCGCCGCTACGGCGACGGCGAGCGCTACGGCGACGACGGCAGGGGCCGCGACGAGGCCGGTTGTGCTTGCCCGGCGCCCGATCGGGGACCATGGAGTGGCGAGCGCCGGTCCTGGCACCGGCCCATCGTGGCATCCGGCCACCCCGCGACCCTGGAGGAGAGCTTGCCCCCGTCCCCGACGGACCCGAGCAGTGTCACCGCAAATGGTGGCACCGTCGTCATCGGCGCCGGACCCGCCGGTCTCACCGCCGCGTACGCGCTGACCAAGCGCGGCGCCGGCGTCACCGTGCTCGAGGCGGACACCGTCGTCGGCGGGATCAGCCGCACGGTCGAGCGGGACGGGTGGCGGTTCGACATCGGCGGCCACCGGTTCTTCACGAAGGTGCCGGTCGTCGAGGAGCTGTGGCACGAGATCCTTCCGGACGACGAGTTCCTGCTCCGCCCGCGGATGAGCCGGATCTACTACGACGGCAAGCTGTTCGACTACCCGCTGCGCGCCTCCAACGCGTTGAAGAACCTCGGCATCATCGAGGCGGTCAAGTGCGTGCTGTCCTACCTCTGGGTGCGGGTGCGCCCGCCGAAGGACCAATCGACGCTCGAGGGCTGGGTCGCCGCGCGGTTCGGCTGGCGGCTTTACCGCACGTTCTTCAAGACCTACAACGAGAAGGTCTGGGGCGTGCCGGCGAGCGAGATCTCGGCCGACTGGGCGGCGCAGCGGATCAAGAACCTGTCGCTCGTCAGCGCCGTCGTCAACGCGCTGCTGCCGAAGCGCAAGCAGACCAACATCACCACGCTGATCGAGGAGTTCCAGTACCCGAAGCTCGGGCCGGGGCTCATGTGGGAGCGCGCGCACGAGCACGTCGTCGCGCGCGGCGGCGACGTACGGCTGCGCGCGCGGGTGCAGTCGATCCGGCACGACGGCGGCCGCGCGACCGCGGTCGTCACCGACGAAGACGGCCGCGAGGTCGTCTACGCCGCCCACGACGTCGTGAGCTCGATGCCGTTGCCGCAGCTGGTGTTCGCGATGGACCCGCCGGCTCCGGACCACGTGCTCGCCGCGGCCCGGCAGCTGTCGCACCGCGACTTCCTCACCGTCGCGCTGGTGCTGCCCGAGTCGGCGAGCTTCCCGGACAACTGGATCTACATCCACTCGCCCGAGGTGAAGGTCGGCCGGATCCAGAACTTCGGCTCGTGGTCGCCGTACCTCGTCAAGGACGGGATGACCTGCCTCGGCCTGGAGTACTTCGTCTTCCAGGGCGACGCGCTGTGGAACTCGCCCGACGAAGAGCTCGCGACCCTCGCCGCGAAGGAGCTGGCCGCGCTCGGGCTGGCCCGCATCGACGAGGTGCAGGCGGCGTACGTCGTCCGGATGCCGAAGGCGTACCCGGTGTACGACGAGGGCTACAAGCAGGCGGTCGACGTGATCCGCGAGTGGATCGCGCAGGCGGTGCCCAACGTGCACCCGGTCGGGCGCAACGGGATGCACAAGTACAACAACCAGGACCACTCGATGCTGACGGCGTTGCTGACCGTCGAGAACATCCTCGACGCGGCCGGTCACGACGTATGGACCGTGAACGTCGAAGAGGACTACCACGAGGAGCAGCGGTCGAGCACCGGCTCGGGCACCGGTCGCGACGCACCGGTGCTGCCACGCCGTCCGGTCGAGGAGTCAGTGTCGGCGCGATGACACTGGTCGGCCCGCAGCGGGGGCCGCTCGCCGACGAGCTTCGGGTCATCCGGCGGCGTGACTGGGCGGCGGTCGGGATCGTCGCCGTCGTCGCCGCCGGGGTCGTGCTGCGGTTCCTCTCCCGCGGCCCGCTGTGGCTCGACGAGGCGCAGTCGGTCGCGATCGCGAAGCACTCGTTCGGCGCGCTGCCCGCCGCGCTGAAGCACGACGGAGCGCCGCCGCTCTACTACGCGTTGCTGCACCTCTGGATGCAGGTGTTCGGCGACTCGACGTTCTCGGTCCGCACGCTGTCGGGGATCCCCGCCGTGCTCTCGCTCCCGGTCGTCGTGCGGCTCGGTCGCCGGATCGGTGGTGACGCGGTCGGCATCGCGTCGGTCGTCCTGCTCGCGATCTCGCCGTTCGCCGTCCGGTACGCCGTCGAGACGCGCATGTACAGCCTGCTGATGCTGCTGTCGCTCGCCGGCGCGCACGCGGTGCTCTCGGTGCACCGGCACGGCACGAAGCGGGCGACCGCCGGGCTCGCCGCCGTCACCGCCGCCGCGCTCTACACGCACTACTACGCGGTGTTCGCGGTCGGCGTCCTCGGTGCCGGTGAGCTCTGGCTGGCCTGGCGGCGGCGCGACCCCGGTGCCCGCCGCGCGTTGCTCGCGCTGGTCATCGGCTCGGTCGCGTTCCTGCCGTGGGTGCCGATCCTGCTGTACCAGTCGAAGCACACCGGTGCGCCGTGGGCGCCGCCACCGGACGGCTCGGCGGTGCTCGACACGATCGATGCGTGGATGGGTGGCGCGAACGCCGCCGCGCAGGTCGCCGCGCTGGTCGCGCTGGCCGCCGTCGTCATCGCGCTGATCGGCCGTCGCGGCGGCCGCGGCCACGTGGTGCTCACGACGACGTTCGCGCGGCTGCCGTCGCGGCTGCTCGCCGCCGCGCTCGGCGCGCTGGTCATCGCCATCGTCGTCGACGTGGCCGACCAGCAGGCCTACGCACCGCGCTACCTCGCGATGAGTGCCGGGCTGTTCCTCGTCGTCGTTGCGTGCGGCATCGCCGTACTGCCGACACGTCGGGCCCGCCGCGCGATGCTCGCGGTGCTCGTCGTCGCCGAGCTGAGCATCTGCCTGCAGAACGCGTGGCAGCCGCGCAGCCAGGCCGGTCTCGTCGCGGCAGTGCTCGACCACCAGGCCCGCCCGGGCGACGTCGTCGTCTACTGCCCCGACCAGCTCGGCCCGCCGACGTCGCGGCTACTGCACACCGGCGTCAAGCAGCTCGTGTTCCCCACCTTCGGTGCGCCCGCGGTCGTCGACTGGGTCGACTACCGCAAGCGGATCGAGACCGCGAACCCGCAGCGGTTCGCGCGACAGGTGAGCGACATGGCCGGCAGTCACCGGGTGTGGCTGGTCTGGTCGCTACAGGTGAAGCCGTTGACCAACGACTGCAGCGGCGTGATCGACAACCTCGTCGCGTTGCGCGGCATCCCGAAGCAACCGGTACGGCGGGACTCGTCGTACAACGAGACCATGAGCCTCAACGAGTACGGGCCGCCGACCGACGCGAAGTGACCCGGTCGATCCCCTTCGCGGCCGCGACCGCGAGTGCGAACACGGCGGCACCGCCGGCGAGGTCGAGCACCCAGTGCGTGCCGGTGACCACGACGACGAGACCGGTCACCAGCGGGTAGAGCCAGGCGAGCCAGCGGGCACGCGCGCGGCCGCGGCGGCCGAGCCACGACCACAGCACGTACGCGACCCACGACGACCACACGATGTGCAAGCTCGGCATCGCGGCGTACGGGTCGGAGATGTGCTCGAGCACGCCGTGGTTGTACGACCACAGGCTGCCGACCGTGTCCATCGTGTCCTGTGTCTTGATGCCGGCGGGCATCAGCCGCGGCGGCATCGTCGGGTAGAGCGCGAAGCACACCAGCCCGATCGCCGTACCGAGGCACAGCACGTTGCGCGCGTGCCGGTAGACCGGCGGCGCGGCGCGGAACAGCAGCCACAGGAAGACGCCGACCGTGACGAGGAAGTGCGCGGTGCCGTAGAAGACGTTCATCGCGACGACGAGCGGCCGCACGTTCGGTACGAAGACCGCTTGCGCGCCCTTCTCCCAGTCGATGTGCAGCCAGCGCTCGAGCCGCAGCACGTCGAAGCCGTGGTGGCGCGCGGTGACGCGGGCCGCGTGCACGGTCGCGCTGCCGTGCCAGTCGCGGATCTGCGCGTACGCGAAGTAGAACGCGACCGCGAGCGGGATCTCGAGCCACCACCGCTGCCGCCCCGGGCCCGGCCCGGACGCGACGACGGCGTCGGCGACCTCGTCGGTCGTACTCTCCAGCGCCGTCATGCCGGTTCCTCGTTCGGTCGAGCCGCAGCGGTCAGTGCCAACACCAGCAGGCCGAGCGGCAGCGTGTAGTGGTTGAAGAACGACTGCTTGTTGGTGGCGTCGACCGTCCAGAGTACGAGGGCGGATCCCAGCGCCAGACCGGCCGCCGTCCGCGGCCCGCGCAGGCAGGCGGCGTACGCCCCGAGCAGCGCCAGCAACGGGAACCAGAAGCCCACGGTGATGCCGTGCCGCAACAGGAAGCTCGGCACGCACAGCGCGCGCGGGATCACGCCGAGCGTGAGGTTGGCGTGCACGGCGTCGTGCCAGAAGTCCGCCGGCCCGGCGACCACCCACGGTGCGATCGCGAGCGCCGCCACCGCGGCGGCGGCGAGGGTACGGCGCCAGCCGAACGCGGGCCACAATGCGAACAACGGCAACAAAAGTACGACGTGCTGCTTCGCCGCGAGCGCGGCCGCGAGTGCGAGGACCGCGAGCACCGGCCGGCGGCGCTCGGTCGCGAGCACGGCGGCGCAGAGCAGGAACAGCAGCAGCGGCTCGGTCCACGACTGGTCGACGAGGAACGCCCAGTGCGGGTGCACCAGCACCAGCAGCGACAGCGCGGCCGGTGCGGCCGGTGCGAGCCGCCGTAGCAGTGCCGACGTGCCCACCGACGCGAGCAGCAGGCCCACCCGCACGTCGCCCGCGATCCAGCGGAACGGCGCGAGCAGCACGGTCGACATCGGCAGGTACGGGTAGACGGCTTGCAGGCCGTGGCTGTGCGCCCAGTGCTGCCGGTACATGTCGTCGCCGGAGAGCAGGCCGCTGCTCGACTGCTGCAGCAGGTACCAGACGTCGATCTTCGGGTTGGTCACGACGGCGATGACCACGCACCCGGTCGCCAGCGCGAGCCCGGCGCCGACCGCCCACGCCGTGCGCGGGCGCAGCAGCCCCAGGCCCAGCGCTGTCGCGGCAACCGTGACGAGGGCGAGGACCTGTATCGCCACGAGGTCGCCGCCGCCGGTGTGCATCAGCCGGTCGACCGGGTGCGCGATCGCGCCGACCAGCGACACCGCGACGGCGACCGCGAGCTCGTCGCGGGTCGGCCGCCGCGGCGCCAGCCCGGCCGCCACGACCGCGGCCAGCAGCAGCAGCCCGAGCACGACACAGGCCAGGCCAGCCGGGGAGTACTCGCCTTCGTGCACGCTCGCGCCGACCGAGAGGAGGCACCACGCGAGAACGACCAGCCGGGTCGCGAGCGCGCTCGGCTGCGCGGACCCGACCATCGGCCTCACTGTATCGAGCGATAGGGCACGCTCATGTCCATGGACGCGATCGTCGTCGTCGCGGCGGCGATCGTGGCGCCCGGGCCGCCGCCGCGGGTGCTCGCGGCGCAGCGTGCCTACCCGGAATCCCTTGCGGGACAATGGGAACTGCCCGGCGGCAAGGTCGAGCCGGGCGAGACCGACATCGCCGCGTTGGTCCGCGAGTGCCGGGAGGAGTTCGGCGTCTCTATCGTCGTACTCGATCGCGTCGGGGTGGATCTGCCTGCGGTCGATCCGTCGTTCGTGCTGCGCGTTTGGTGGGCGCGGGTCGTCGCGGGGGAGCCGCGGCCGCACCAGCACTCGGCGCTGCGCTGGCTCGCCGCGGACGAGCACGACGAAGTCGCCTGGCTTCCCGCGGACCGCCCGCACGTCGTACCGCTGCGGGCCGGTCTCGTAGATTGGCGCGGATGAACGACGACCGGCGACTCCTGCTCGTACACGCGCACCCCGACGACGAAGTCATCGGGTCCGGCGCGACGATGGCGAAGTACGCGGCCGAAGGCGCGCAGGTCACCCTCGTCACCTGCACGCTTGGCGAGGAGGGCGAGGTCCTCGTCCCGGAGCTCGAGCGTCTCGCCAGCGACAAGGAGGACGGGCTCGGCCAGCACCGCATCGGCGAGCTCGCCGCGGCGATGAAGGCGCTCGGCGTCGCCGACCACCGGTTCCTCGGCGGCGCCGGCCGGTGGCGGGACAGCGGAATGATGGGTACGCCGGCCAACGACCGCCCGGACTGCTTCTGGCAGGCCGACATGGACGAGGCCGTGGGCGCGCTCGTCGCGGTGGTCCGCGAGGTCCGGCCGCAGGTCGTCGTCACGTACAACGAGAACGGCGGCTACGGCCACCCGGACCACATCCAGGCGCACCGGGTCGCGGTGGCGGCGTACGACGCGGCGGCCGACCCGGCCCGCTACCCGGACGCCGGGCCGCCGTGGCAGCCGTCGAAGCTCTACTACCTAGCGTTGCCGAAGTCGTTCCTGCGCCAGGGCTTCGAGATGATGAGGCAGATGGGCGAGGAGCTGCCGTTCGGGGTCAGCTCGCCCGACGACCTGCCGTTCGGCGACGAGGACGACACCGTCACGACGCAGGTCGACGCCCGCGACTACCTCGACGCCAAGCTCGACGCGATGCGGGCGCACGCGACGCAGATCGCGGTCGACGGGCCGCTGTTCGCGCTGTCCAACAACATCGGGCAGAAGGCGTTCGGCTACGAGCACTTCCGGCTCGTGCGCGGCGAGCTCGGCCCGGCCGGCGGCGGCGAGTGGCAGGAGACCGACCTCTTCGCCGGCCTCTGACCCGGCGAGTCCCATGATCATTGCCGCCACCGCGACATAGATGTCGCGCTGACGGCGCGAGGCGCGGGACGCATTGGGCCAACCGGGTGATTCGGTCACTGTCCGTAGCCAGCACCGACTATCGGTGACAGACTTCGGGTACGTGCAGGTCGCCTGGAGCAGTGTTTCGGCACCGTCGTACCGGCACTTGAGCGTTTCCGGGAAGTTTTTTCGAGGAGCCGCCGTCATGGAGCGCAACGACACCACCGCCGCGGGCGGCCTCGTCACCAACCCGCTGCTCGCCTCGGCGGGCGGGCGCGGCGTCGTCGGACTGGCCGGCGCGGACGTCGGCCGCAACCGCGAGGACCTGCGCCGCGAGCGGCTCTGGCGGGTGGCGAAGTGGTTCGGCGTCCCCGCGGTGCTGCTGTGGTGGCGCATCCTCGCCGGGCACGGCGTCGACTTCTTCCGCATCCCGTCGGTCGACCCGATGTGGGTGTTCATCGGCGCGATGGTGCTCGTCGCCGTCCTCGGCACCGTGATGCCGTTCCTGTTCTTCGGCCGGTCGCCGCACGTGATGTACCGGCCCGAGCAGATCGGCGTCAGCCTCGACGACGTCGTCGGCATCGATGGCGTGAAGGACGAGGTCGTCCGGTCGCTCAACCTGTTCCTGTCGCACAAGACGTTCGCGGGTGCGATGGGCGGTACGCCGCGCCGCGGCCTGTTGTTCGAGGGCGCGCCCGGCACCGGCAAGACGCATACGGCGAAGGCGATGGCCCGCGAGGCCGGCGTCCCGTTCCTGTTCGTCTCCGCGACGTCGTTCCAGTCGATGCTGTACGGCGCGACCGCGCTGAAGATCCGCAAGTACTTCAAGGCCGTGCGCAAGGCGGCGCTCGCCGAGGGCGGCGCGATCGCGTTCATCGAGGAGATCGACGCGATCGGCACCAGCCGGCGCGGTCTCGCGATGACCGCCAACGACCAGTTCGCGCCGACCGACCTCACGAAGTCGGTGCAGTGCTGCGGCGGCGTGACGGCGTTGCCGTCGTCGTTCCTCAGCGCGCCGTCGGTCGCGCCCGCGGGGATGGTGACGAACGGCTTCACCAGCGAGGGTGCGAGCGGTGTCGTCAACGAGCTGCTCGTGCAGATGCAGTCGTTCGACGAGCCGAGCGGGTGGCAGAAGCTCGTAAGCAAGGTCGTCGACGGCGCCAACCTGCTGCTGCCGATGAGCCGCCAGCTGAAGAAGCGCACGCCGCCGCGGCCGAACGTGCTCGTCATCGCCGCGACCAACCGCGCCGACTCGCTCGACCCCGCGCTGCTGCGTCCCGGCCGGTTCGACCGCGCGCTCACGTTCGAGCGGCCGGACATGCGCGGCCGGCGCGCGCTGCTCGACTTCTACCTCGCCCGCAAGTCGCACGAGGCCGAGCTCGACGACGACGAGCACCGCAACGCGCTCGCCTCGATCACGCACGGCTACACGCCGGTGATGATCGAGCACCTCCTCGACGAGGCGCTGATCAATGCCGTACGGCGGGGTGCGCCGGCGATGAGCTGGCGCGACGTCGAGCAGGCCCGGCTGGTCGAGGAGATCGGCATGGGTCAGCCGGTCGGCTACACGGTGCACGAGAAGAAGCTGATCGCGACGCACGAGGCCGGCCACGCGACCGCGGCGTACCTCGTCGCCCCGTCGCGCCGGCTGGAGGTGCTCTCGATCATCAAGCGGCGCGAGGCGCTCGGCATGCTCGCCCACGGCGATGCCGAAGAGGTCTACACGCGGTCGCGCAAGGAGATGCTCGCGCTGATCCAGATCGCGATGGCGGGGCAGGTCGCGGAGGAGCTGTTCTTCGACGACATCTCGACCGGCCCCGGCGGCGACCTGCTCTACGCGACGAACGTCGCGGCGCAGATGGTCGGCGCGGCCGGTATGGCCGGAACGCTGGTGTCGTTCGTCGCCGTACAGAACGGCGCGATGAACGACACGAACATCGTCGGTCGGGTGCTCTCCGACAACGACGGCCGCCGCCGGGTCGAGGAGCTGCTGCAGGAGCAGAAGACGCTGATCAAGGGCAAGCTCGAGGCCAACCAGCACCTCATCGCCGCGCTCCGCGACGCGCTGCTCGAGCGCAACGAGCTCATCGGCCGCGAGATCACCGACGTACTGCACGCCGCCGAAGCAGCCGAGGCGACGCCCACGGTCATCGACCTCCGCGACGACAACGTCGTACTCGTCAAGGAGCAGTAGCTCACTACGCTCGCCGGTGTGGAGGACGACCGGCTGCTGACCGGGCTGACGCTCGCGGCGCTCTACCTCGCCGGTCTCGTCGTCGGTTGCTACTCGGTCTTCCTCGTCCCCGCCCGGCTGCCCGGCGGTGTCGAGGGCATGTCGCTCGTGCTCGTCCTCGGCCTCGGCGGCGGGCTCGGCGTCCTCGGCACGTGGGGTACGAACCGTCTCGTCGCCGCGGTGCTCCCCGGCCTCGGCGTCCTCACCGTGGTCGCGCTCGCGTCCGCGACCGGCCCGGGCGGCGACGTGCTGCTCGCGGCGGGGGTGAAGGGCGACCCCGGCCTCGGCACCGTCGGCGAGCTGATGCTGCTCGCCGCGCTGGCCGCGCCGCTGCTCGCGCTCGTGGTCGCCATGCGCCTGCTCCGCCGGGTCCCGCCCGCCCCGACGCCGCCGGTGCAGTAGGAGCCGCTTCACTCCGGCGCAGTTCGCGCCGAGGAACGAGAGCGTGACCGAGGCCGCGGAGACCACCGCCGACGACGCGGGCGAAGCCGTCGTCGTACGGCTCGGCTCCGGCCGGTTCGCGGTCTCGCTCGCCAGCGTCGCCGAGGTCGGCCGGGTCCCCGGCGTCACCCGCATCCCGGGCGGCCCCGACTGGCTCGCCGGCGTCGCCAACTGGCGCGGCCGGCTCATGCCGGTGCTCGACCTGCGTGGCCTGCTCGGCGGTGAGCGCACCCCGTTCACGTCGTCGGCCCGGCTCGTCGTGCTCGTTGACGACGGCATCAGCGCGGCGCTCGTCGTCGACGCGGTCGAGGGGACCGGCAGCCTCGGCGCGCGGGTCGACGAGTTCCCGGCGGCGTTCGCCGGCCCCGGTGCCGAGCTGCTGTGCGGCCAGGTGCCGCGCGACGACGGCCCGGTCGCGGTGATCGACCCCGCCGCCGTGCTCCGGCTGCGCGAGACGCTGCCGCGCGCACGGCGTACGGCGTAGAACCCGCCGCGCGGCACTTCAGCGCCAGCCGTAATGACCCGAAAGACCTAGTACGGCTTCGAGCAGGAGGGGCTTGGTGGACTTTTCCAAACGGCTGTCCCGGGTCGCGGCGATCGCGACGTGGGGTGGCATCGTGCTGGCCCTCGTCGGCGCGTTCGTGCTGCACCAGCGCCACGACACCGGCGTCCACCTGCACTTCGTGCCGTTCCTGTGCTGGCAGGGGCTGGCGCTGCTCAACGCGCTCGCGTTGACGGCGCTGCCGACGCTGCACGGGTTGAGCGCGCACGTCCGCCGCCGGATCACGACGTACCGGGTGCTGCTGCTCCTCTCGATCATGGTCGCCATCACCGGCGCCGCATCTGTCAGCGGCGGCATCCGCGGCCCGTTCTGGGTGCTGTACCTGCCGAACGTGCTGTTCGCCGCGTCGACGATGCGGCAGTGGCAGTCGGTCACCCTCGGTTTCGTCGCGGGCGCCGGCGTCGTCGGCTCGTCCGCGATCGCGCACACCCTCGACCCGAGTACGGCGGCCTGGTTCGTCCTCGTCGTACCGGTGTATCCGGCCATCGCATGGTTCAACGGCACGTTGGCATCGTCGGTCTGGGCGATGCGCTCGCACGCGAAGCAGGAGCGGGACGAGCTGCAGCAGCGCGTCGCGGAGCTTTCGCGCGAGCTCGCGAAGGCGGCCGAAGGCGACCTCACCGTGCAGCTCGGCGACCCCGACGGCGACCACGCCGCGCTGGAGCTGCTGACCGGCGCGTTCGGGCACACGCTGACCAACCTGCGTTCTCTCGTCGGGCAGATCCGTTCCGGCGGCGAGCAGATCGGCGCCGCGGCCGGAGAGCTGCTCGCGACCGCGGAGGAGCACGCCGCGTCCGCGACGCAGCAGTCGTCCGCCGTCTCGGAGACGACGTCGACGATCGAAGAGCTCGCCGCGACCGCCGCGCAGATCGCCGAGACCGCGGAAGCGGTCGCGCGCTACGCCGCCGAGACGTTGCGGCACGCCGAGGAAGGCCGGTCGGCTGTCGGCGCGTCCGTGTCGGCGATGGACACGATCGCCGAGCGGGTCGACTCGATCGCCGCCCGCACGCTGAGCCTGGGCGAGAAATCCCAGGAAATCGGCCGAATTCTCGAGGTCATCAACGACCTCGCCGACCAGACGAACCTGCTCGCGCTGAACGCCGCGATCGAGGCCGCCCGCGCGGGAGAGCACGGCCGCGGCTTCGCCGTCGTCGCCTCCGAGGTGCGCAAGCTGGCCGAGCGCGCGCAGGAGTCGACCGGACAGATCGCCGCGATCGTCGGCGAGATCCAGGCCGAGACCAACGCCACCATCATCGCGTCCGAAGAGGGCGCGAAGGAGGTGCGCACCGGCAGCGACCTCGCCCGCGGCGTCGTGGAAGCACTCGAGCGGATCTCCGGCATGGTCGACGAGACGACGACCGCGGCGAAGGAGATCTCGATCGCGACCCAGCAGCAACGCTCGGCGTCCGACCAGGTCGTCGCCGCGATGACGCAGGTCTCCGACGTGTCGCGACAGTACGCGGTCGGGTCGAAGCAGGCCGCCGCCGCGGCGGCGCAGCTCAACGTGCTCGCCGCCGAGTTGCGGGCCGGCATCGCCCAGTTCAAGGTGTCGTAGTAGCTGCTCTGAGTGGCAGCCGTTCGGCGCAGAGCAAGTTCGTCCGTTTGCTGTAGTCGCGCGAGGACCGAGCCGATAGGTGAAGCAGGGGTAGGCGCCCGCCTGCCCGCGTTCGGAGGGTGCGGTGAAGCTGTTCCGCGCGTCCGCGGAGGACGTCGTCGGCGCCTTGCTGCTCCCCGCGCCGCGCCGCGGGCACCACGACAAGCTCGGCGCGGCCGCTTCCCAAGCCCAGCGTGCCGAGAAGGCCCAGAGCGTCGAGAGCGTCGAAGCCCGGCTCGCCCGGCTGGCCGGTGTGGAACCGGTCGCACCGGCGCGCATCGATGACGACGAGTTCGAGCGGATCGACGCCGCGAGCCAGCCCGCGTCCGTTACGGCGTTCGCGCTGGACTACACCCACCAACTGCTCCGCGTCGCGCAGCTCGCCTCCGTCGGCGCACTTGTCCTCATCAGCCTCGCCGCCGTCCTCTCCGCGCGGTACGGCGCGGGTGGGCTCGTCGTACACGAGCTGCCACTCGCCGGCTGGGGACTCGCCGCGGCGGTCGCGGCCGTGGCGCTGGCCTCCATCGCGACGGACCCGACGTCCGGCGCGGTCGCGTCGGCCCGGCGCCGCGCGGGCGGGGTCGCGCTGATGGTCGCGTTGGTGGTCAGCGTGTCCGGAGTCGTCGCGAGCGCCGGTGGTGTGGCCGGCCCCGCGTGGGTGCTGTTCATGCCGGTAGTGCTGCTCGCCGGTGCCGTGCTCGGCCCGCTGCTCGGGCTCTCGGTCGGTGCCTCGGCCGCGGCCGGAATCTATGCCGCCGCAGGCATTTCGCACACGTTGACGTACGCCGGCGCCGGTCGCCTCATCGTCATCCTGCCCGCCGCTCCCGCGGCCGGCTGGGCGGCGGGAGCGTTCGGCCGGCTCGCCCGCGAGGCCGCGATGAACGCGGCGGAGCGGCGAGCCGCGCTCGAAGCCGACGTGCGCCGGATGTCCGACGTACTCGCCGCCGTCGCCGACGGCGACCTGACCCGCGTCCCCGCGCCGGGCGACAGCGCCGACCCGGTCGCGACGAGCCTCGCCGTCGTCTTCGCCGACACGTTGCTGGCGTTGCGCCGGCTGGTCCGGCAGATGGACACGGTCACCGAACAGCTCGCCGGCAACGCCGCCAGCCTGGCCGCCACCGCCGAGCAGCACGTCACCGGCGTCGAGGCGCAGAGCGCCGCGGTCGCGCAGACGACGAGCACCATCGAGCAGCTCGCCGCAACCGCCGGGTCGATCGCCGACATCGCCGTCCGCGTCTCGCAGTTCGCCGGCAGCACGCGGCTCGACGTCGAGTCCGGTGCGCAGGCCGTAGCCGACACGAGCGTCGCGATGGACCGGATCTCCGGGCGGGTCGAGGAGCTGGCCGCGCGCGCCGCCGCACTGCGCGAACGGATCGCGCGGGTTGGCCTGACCACGCAGTCGATCGACGAGCTCGCCCGCCGTACGACGATCCTCGCGGTCAACGCGCAGATCGAGGCGGCGCGCGCGGGCGAGCACGGACAGGGTTTCGCGACCGTCGCCAACGAGGTCAACTCGCTCGCCGAGCGCGCGCGCGCGGCAACCGCGCGGATCGCGCGCATCGTCGCCGAGCTCGAGCGCGAAGCGGCCGACACCGCAGCGGCCGGACAGGAAGGCCTCGCCGCGGTCGAGGTCGGGTCGGCACTGCACGACGACGTGGTCGAGTCGCTCCGGCGGATCGCCGCGATGGTCGACCACACGACCCAGGCTTCGCGCGAGATCACCGACGCGACCCGGCAGCAGCGCGGCGCGTCCGACGCGGTCGTCGCGGCGATGACGTCGGTGACGGACGCGAGCGCACGACACCGGTCCGGAACGCACGGCCACGCGGCCGCGGCGAGCCGGCTGCGCGACCTCTCCGGCGACCTGAAGGCGACTCTCAAGCAGTTCAAGGTGGTGTCGTGAATGTCGTGGGCTGACGATCCGGAGCTGCTCGCGACGTTCCGCGCCGAGGTCGAGGAGCGGGTCGCGTCGCTGTCCGCCGGCCTGTTGCAGCTGGAGACGCACCCGTCGCCGCGCCAGGTCGTCGCGGGGCTGTTCCGCGACGCGCACACCGTAAAGGGATCGGCGCGGATGCTGGGACTTTCCGGCGTACTCGCGGTCGCGCACCGGTGTGAAGACTTGCTCGGTGCGTTGCGGGACGGCCGGTTGCCGGTGCGGCCCGACGTTATCTCGGTGCTGCTCGCCGCATGCGACGCGATGACCAACGCGTTGCCCGGCCTCGACGACCCGGTGCCGGACGAGCACCTCACTGCCGTCGCGGCCGCGCTCGAGCGCGTGCTCGCCGGTGACGACGCGGTCGAGGTCCCGCGCTGGGAGCCGGCCGCGCCGCTGACCGCGGACGACGACGACTACGACAGTGCGCACGACCAGGGGCGGCACCGCGGTGGTGACTCGGTCCGCGTCGCCACGGCGAAGGTGTACGAGCTGCTCGACGTCGTAGGCGAGGCAGAGCTCGACGCGCGCCGGGTCGAGCGGGCCAGCGCCGCGCTCGATACCGTCACCGCGGAGCAGACGCGCTGGTTGCGGACGCTGCGCGACGCCGTCGCCGGCTGCGACCCCGACACGCAGCTCGCGCTCAACCGGTTGCTCGCGCTCGGCGACCAGCTCTCCGGCGCCGCACGGGATCTCCGCGAGCTCGTCGACGACGCGCACGGCCGGCTCGCACAGGTACGCGACGGTGCGATGGGGCTCGCGATGGTTCCCGTACGGCGGGTCGTGGCCGGGCTGCCGCGAGTCGTCCGCGACGTCGCCGCGGCGAGTGGCAAGGACGTCGAGCTGCGCCTCGTCGGCGAAGACGTCGAGCTCGACAAGCAGGTGCTGGACGGCGTCTCCGACGCGCTCAAGCATCTCGTCGTCAACGCGGTCGACCACGGCTGCGAGACACCGGAAAACCGTGTAGCTGCAGGGAAATCGGCACGCGCGACGGTGACCGTCTCCGCGCGGTCGTCCGGCGGCACCGTCGTACTCGACGTCAGCGACGACGGCACCGGCATCGACGAGGACGCGCTGCGCGCGGTCGCAGTCGCGCGCGGGCTGCTTCCCGCCGACACGACACTGTCCGGCCCGGCGCTGTGGCAGCTGCTGTTTCTGCCGGCGCTGTCGACCAGCACCGAAGTCACCGAGACGTCCGGTCGCGGGGTCGGCCTCGACGTCGTGCGCACCGCGGTCGAGTCGCTCGGTGGCGCGGTCGACGTCACGTCGTCGCCGGGCGCGGGTACGACGTTCACGTTGACATTGCCGGTCACCCTCGGTGTGCTCCGCTGCCTAATCGCGCGGGTCGGTGACGAGCGGTACGCGCTGCCGGTGCCCGGTGTCGTCGAGTCGCTGTCGTTGAAGGACGCGACGGTGCACGCACTGGCCGGCCGGCCGGTCGTCGTACGGCACGGTGCGACGCTGCCGTTGCTCGACCTCGGCTCGGCGCTCGGCGTCGGCGGCGACCGCGACCCGCGCGCCGCCGTCGTCGTCCGGCACGCGGACCGGCAGGTGGCGTGGGCGGTCGACCGGCTCGAAGGCGAGCTCGAGCTCGTCGTCAAGGACCTCGGCCCGTTCCTCGGCCGGTTGCCGTTGGTGAGCGGCGCGACGATCGACGGCGACGGCAGCGTGCTGTGCCTCGTGGACCTGCGCGAGCTCGCGACCGCGGCCACCGGCCCGGTGACGCTGCTGCCGGCGGCCGTCGAGCCCGCGGCCAACGAGCCGGCGGGGCGCAAGCCGCGGGTGCTCGTCGTCGAGGACTCGGTCGGCGTGCGCGAGCTCGAACGCGTGATCCTCGAAGGCGCCGGCTACGAGGTCGTGACCGCGGTCGACGGATTGGACGGCGCGTCCCGGCTCACCGGCGACCCGGCCGACCTCGTCGTCTCCGACGTCGAGATGCCGGGGATGGACGGCTACACGCTGACCCGCACGATCCGCCGTACCCGCGGCTGGGAGCAGGTGCCGGTCGTCATCATGACCTCGCGCGGCAGCGAGGACGACCAGCGTGCTGGACTGGACGCGGGCGCGAGCGCCTACCTGCTCAAGACGGAGTTCGACCAGAATGAGCTCGTCGAGACGGTACGCCGCCTCATCGGGCGATAGAGGAGCGTTTGCCGATGCCAACCGTCGTGATCGCGGACGACAGCCCGACCCTCCGCCGGATCGTCTCGTCCGTCCTCGGCCGCGAGGGCTTCGACGTCGTGCAGGCCGAAGACGGGGTCGAAGCCGTGCAGGCGGTGCTGCGCACGATGCCGGACGCGGTCGTGCTCGACGTGCAGATGCCGCGGGTGTCGGGCTACGTCGCCGCGCGGTTGCTCAAGGACGACTGGCAGACCGCGGACATCCCGGTCGTGCTGCTGACGTCGCTCGACGCCGCGAGCGACCGCTACTGGGGCGCGCACGCCGGCGCGGACCGCTACCTCACGAAGGACTTCGAAGCGCCGCAACTGGTCGAGGCCGTACGCGAGACCATCGCTGCGGGCGAGGCCGCGCGCGGCGGCCGGCCGGCGCTGCGACCTGACCCGGTCGAGCTTTCCGCCGACGACGTGATGTCGCGGGTGTGCGACCTGCTCGACCGCAAGCTGTTCGAGACGCAGGTCGCGGCCGACGTGACCGCGCTCGCGGCGACGACGCACGGGTTCGAGCACACCGTCGCCGGCATCCTCGAGATCCTCAAGCGGTTCGTCGACTACGACCTCGCCTCGGTGCTGCTGCTCGAAGAGCGGACGGCGTACGTCGGTGTCGCGCAAGGTACGTCGCAACAGCACTACACCGAGCACGTCACCGCGGTCGCGGACGCGGCGACGCAGGCGAGCGGTGTCGAGGTCACCGTCAGCGGTCTCGATGTGAAGCTTGCGGACGCCGACGAGTTGCTCGGCGAAGACGACGAGGCACGTATGTCGACGTTCCTCTCGATGCCGTTGAAGGGCCACGGCGGCCGCGTCGTCGGCGTACTCGCGCTGTCGAGCGGTAGCAAGAACGCGTTCGGCGAGACCGCGCTCGCGACGCTGCGTCTCATCGACGGCCCGGCCGCGATCGTCATCGACAACGCGCGGCTCGCGCAGGTCCGCACCGCGCAGTGACATAGCCTCCGTCAGGTGGTCGACCGGACGCCGCTGGATCCTGCGGCGTACCGGTCTGTCGTCAGCCGGTACGCGACCGGCATCACCGTGGTGTCGACCGTCGTCGGTGGCCGCCGGCACGGGTTGACGGTCAACTCGTTCACGTCCCTGTCGCTGCACCCGCTGCTCGCGATGTTCGCGTGCGAGCACGACGCGGCTTTGCACGAGCCGTTGCTGCAGGCAGGCACGTGGGCGGTCTCGGTGCTCGGCGCGGACCAGCAGCCGGCCGCGGCGTACTTCGCCACCCGCGAGCGGCCCGATGGCCCGGACCAGTTCGACGGCTGGCCGAGCCGGCCCGGCCCGGTCACCGGCGCGCCGCTGCTCGACGGCTCGCTCGCCTGGCTGGAGTTCCGCACGTGGGCGACGTACGACGGCGGCGACCACACGATCGTCGTCGGCGAGGTGGTCGGCATGGAGCTCGGCGCCGACGGCGAGCCCTTGCTGTACTTCCGCAGCAGCTACCGCGCATAACTGAGCCGGGTTCGCGACTCGCCGCTCGCAATCGCGGGCCGGGCCCGCAACGCATGGTGCAGTAATACCGTGCAGACGAGTGCGATTCGGGTCGAAGTGATCCGGTTCAGCCTTCTCGTCACGTTGACCGTCGCGCTGCTCAGCGTCGCGATCCGGCTGGCCTCGCACAACGACTCGCATGCGACGTTGCGACCAGGCGCGCTGCCGCCGTCGGGATCGAGCACCCCGTCGAGCGCCCCGTCGAGCCCTTCTGCCCCGGCTGCGACGCGCCCGCCGAGCCCGGCCGCGACGCCCGCGCGCCCGCATACCGCCGGCGGTTCCGGGAGCGGCGGCAGCGCGGCCGGGCAGCCGGGCCAACCCGTGCTGCCGGTGACCGGCGACGACGCGGTGAAGCTGATCGCGCTGTCGATGGTGCTCATCGGCGGCGGCGCATTGACCGTGCGCGCCTCGCGCCGCTAGCGACCGCCGCCGGCTAGTTCGACGTACAGGGGTTCGACCCGACGCCGACGTGGACGCAGAAGTGGCTGCCGGTCGGGATAAGCACGGCGAGGGCCAGGGCGACCACGGCGACGATCGCGATGATGCCGGTGACGAGACCTGCCGTGGCCTGGCCGCCGTTGGTCGCGCGGCCCTGCCGCACCCGGCTGCGGCCGATCAGGCCGAAGATGATCGCCAGTACGCCGCAGACCACGCCGATCACGATGGTAAGGAACAGCACCAGCGCGATGATGCCGAGCACCATGCTCGCAGTGCCGAGCCCGTTCTCCGGCTGGCCGCCGGGCGGCGACCCGTACGACGGCGGGTAGCTCATCTCGTCACTCCTTCGGTCCGCGACCACGATTGTCCATCGGGTCCGTCGACGACCGCTACACCCAGGCCGGCGAGCTGCTCGCGCAACCGGTCGGAGGCGGCCCAGTCCTTGGCGTCGCGGGCGGCGGACCGGGCGTCGAGCAGCTCGCGCGCACGGTCCGGCAACTCGCCGGCGCTGTCGCGCGGCCGGCCGACGTCACGGGCGAGGTCGAGCCCGAGCAGCCGGTCCGCCCACGCGAACGTCTCGAACTTCGCGCCCGGCGCGACCGCGTCGTTCTTCTCCAGCTCGCCGAGCGCGACCAGTGCCGACGGTGTGTCGAGGTCGTCGTCGAAGGCGGCGCTGACCCGCGCGACCGTCTCCGCGTGCACCGCCGCCGACGGCGACTCGGCCCACTCGGCGACCCGGTTGCGCCAGCGCCCGAGCCGCCGGTCTGCGCCGGCGACTGCGTCCCAGGTGAGGTTCAGCTGCTGCCGGTAGCGCCCGGTGAGGAAGAACAACCGCACCGCGAGCGGGTCGTGCCCGCGCGCGACGATGTCGTCGACGAGCACGACGTTGCCCGTCGACTTCGCCATCTTGCGGCCCTCCGCGAGCAGGTGCTCGCCGTGCACCCACCGCCGTACCACCTCGTGCCCGACCGCGCTCTCGGACTGGGCGCGTTCGTCTTCGTGGTGCGGGAAGCGCAGGTCGATGCCGCCGGTGTGCAGGTCGAAGGTCTCGCCCAGGTAGTGCAGCGACATCGCCGAGCACTCGATGTGCCAGCCGGGAAAACCGTTGCCCCACGGCGTTTCCCAGACCATCTGCCGCTGCGCGCCAGCGTGCTTCCAGAGCGCCCAGTCGGCGTGGAAACGCTTGCCGGCGCTGAGGTCCGCCGCGTCCTGCCGGTGCCCCGCGCGCAGGTCTTCGAGCCGGTTGCCGGACAGTGCGCCGTACGACGGGAACGACCGCGCGTCGAAGTAGACCGAGCCGTCGTCGCCGACGTAGGCGTGGTCGGTGTCGATCAGCTTCGCGATGAGGTCGACCATCAACTCGATGCACTCGGACGCGCGCGGGTAGCGCTCGGCCGGCCGGATGTTGATCCGCGCGCAGTCGGTCCGGAACTCCGCCTCGTAGTGGCGGGCGATCTCGAACGGGTCGCGGTTCTGCTCGCGCGCGGCGAGCAGCATCTTGTCTTCGCCGGCGAGCTCGATGCCGGTGTCGTCGGCGAGGTGGCCGACGTCGGTGATGTTCTGCACGAGCGTCGTCTGCCAGCCGTGCAGCACCTCGCCGGCCCGCGCGATGAGGTCGCCGAGTACGAACGTGCGCAGGTTGCCGACGTGCTGCGACCGGTAGACCGTCGGGCCGCAGGCGTAGAGCGTGAGGTGCCGGCCGCGCGACGGCGCGACGTCTTCGTGCCGTCGGGTCATCGTGTCGGTCAGCCGGAGCACGCGGTCAACCCTAAGCAGGTACGGCGGTGCCCGCGAGCTGGCGGCGGTGGTTCGTCGCGGTGTCGATGGTGAACAGCACCAGCGCGACCCACACGATGGCGAACCCGGCGAGCCGGCCGGGCGGCAGCGGCTCGTGCCGGACGAGCACGCCGATGAGGAACTGCATCGTCGGCGTGAGGTACTGCATCAGCCCGAGCCGCGACAGCGGCACCCGCGCCGCGGCCCCGGCGAACGCCAGCAACGGGACCGCGGTGATCACTCCCGCGGTGACGAGCAGCAACGCGTGCCCGGGCCCGTGCGTCGTGAACGTCGTCGCACCGAGCAGCCCGCCGACGACGACGTAACCGAGTGCCACCGGAGCGAGCACGGCGGTCTCGACGACGAGACCCTCGACCGCGGGAACGCCCACGATCTTCTTGACCAGGCCGTACGTGCCGAAGCTCGCCGCGAGGACGAGGGCGATCCACGGCGGCCGGCCGGCGTCGACGGTGAGCACGACGACACCGACCGCGGCGAGTACGACGCCGGCCCACTGCCCGCGCCGCAGCCGCTCGCCGAGCGCGACGACACCGAGCCCGACCGACACCAGCGGGTTCACGAAGTAACCCAGCGACGTCTCGACCACGTGGTGGCTGTTGACGCCCCAGATGTACACGCCCCAGTTGACCGCGATGAGCACCGCCGCGGCGACGAGGAGGCGGCGCTGCCGGCGGTCGCGCGGCAACGTGCGCAGCGACCGCATCCAGACGAGCAGCACCAGCCCGACCAGCGCCAGCGACCACAGCACCCGGTGGGCGAGGATCTCGAGCGCGCCGGCCGGCTCGAGCAGCGGGAAGTACAGCGGGAACACGCCCCACGCGAGGTACGCCGCGAAGCCGAGCAGCGTCCCGCGCCGTACCTCACTCACCGGCCGACGCTACCCAGTGGGTGTAGCGGTGGTGGATGGCGAAACCGAGACTCTCGTACAGCCCGCGCGCCGCGTCGTTGCCGCCGGCGGCTTGCAGGTAGGCGTGCCGCGCGCCCTGCTGCACCGCCCACCGCAACGCCGCGGCCGACACCGCGCGGCCGAGGCCCTGCCGGCGCGCGGCCGGCGCCACCTCGACCGCGAACAGACCCGCCCACCGACCGTCCACCGCGACCCGCGCGACCGCCTCGTTGCCCATCGAGAGGAACGCGGCGTTCGGGTGGTTCGTCAGCACCTCGACCGCAACCGCCGGCAGCGGCCCGCTCGCGGCCCGGTACGCCGCCACCCAGTGCTCGTCGGGCGCGGCGTCGACCCGCACCAGCGGCAGATCGCTAACCGCCAGCGGCCGCAGCACGTGCGCGATCTCGGCCGTCATGACGTCGTGGCGACCGGTGTCGTGCCAGCCGCGCGCGGCGAGCACCTCCTCGACCGCGCCACCGATCGACTGCACGCGCGGCGGCAGCGACCGCTCCGCGTACCAGGTCTCGACGGCGTCGAGCGCGGCGTCGACCGGCATGCCGGGGTCGCCGACGGCGAGGGCGGAGTTGGCCCGCGCGGTGAAGCCGCCGGACGCGCGCCGTACCCACTCGCCGAGCGGCGCGGTCTCGAGCGCGCGCCAGCCGGCCGCGGCGATCGCCTCCAGTTCGGCGGCGCCGATCCGGCGGGCCGGGCCGGGCGGGACGACCCGGCCGGCGGTGACCGACGCCACCGCGACCTCGACGGTCGAGCCGTCGCGCCGCCGTACGACGACCGCCTCGGCGGTGCGCGACACGACGACGCCGACGATCTCCGTCGGCCCGGCAACGGTGGCGACGCGGAGGCTGACCGTCTCGCCGACTTCCACCTCGGCGATACTAGGAACCGCGCAACCGTCTGGAGGAGGACCGCACCGTGACCTACGTCATCGCCGAGCCGTGTGTCGACGTGCTCGACAGGGCGTGCATCGAGGAATGCCCCGTGGACTGCATCTACGAGGGCAAGCGGATGCTCTACATCCACCCGGACGAGTGTGTCGACTGCGGGGCGTGCGAGCCGGTCTGCCCGGTCGAGGCGATCTTCTACGAAGACGACACGCCCGACCAGTGGAAGGACTACTACAAGGCCAACGTCGAGTTCTTCGACGACATCGGCTCGCCCGGCGGCGCGTCGAAGGTCGGCAAGATCGAGAAGGACCACCCGCTGGTCGCCGCCCTGCCGCCGGACGTCAACGAGGGCACCCACTGATCGGGTCGCTCCCGGACTTTCCCTGGGACTCGCTGGCCGGTGCGGCGGCACGTGCGCGCGCTCACCCGGACGGCATCGTCGACCTGTCCGTCGGTACGCCGGTCGACCCGACGCCGGCCTTCGTGCAGCAGGCCTTGGCCGCCGCCGCGGACGCGCCGGGCTACCCGGCCACGGCCGGCACCGACCGGCTGCGGGCCGCGGCCACCGGCTGGCTGCGACGCCGGTTCGGCGTCTCCGGCGACGTCGCCGTACTGCCGGTCATCGGCACGAAAGAACTCGTCGCGTGGCTGCCGACGTTGCTCGGCGCGACCTCCGTCGGCTTCCCCGCCCTGGCCTACCCGACGTACGACGTCGGCGCCCGGCTCGCTTCGGCGCGCGGCGTCGCCGTCGACGCACTCGTCTCGCTCGGCCCGCAGCGGCTCGACCTGCTCTGGGTCAACTCGCCGTCCAACCCGACCGGTCGCGTGTCGCCGCCGGAGCACCTGCGCAAGGTCGTCGGCTGGGCCCGCGAGCGCGGCTGCGTCGTCGCGAGCGACGAGTGCTACGCGGAACTTTGGTACGACGGCGAGCCGCCGGTGTCGGTGCTGTCGCCGTCGGTGTGCGGCGGCTCGCTCGACGGCCTGCTCGCCGTGCACTCGCTGTCGAAGCGGTCCAACCTCGCCGGCTACCGCGCCGGCTTCGTCGCCGGCGACCCGGCGTTGGTCGCGCGGCTGCTCGAGCTGCGCAAGCACGCCGGGATGATCGTGCCGGCGCCGGTCGAGGCGGCGATGTCGGCTGCGCTCGACGACGACGAACATGTTGCGGCGCAACGGAACTTGTACGCCGCGCGGCGAGCCGCGCTGCTGCCCGCGCTCGAGCGCGCCGGCTTCACCGTCGACGGTGGCGACGCCGGGCTCTACCTCTGGGCCACTCGCGGCGAGCCGTGCCGCCGTACCGTCGACGACCTCGCCGCGCTTGGCATCCTCGTCGCGCCGGGCGAGTTCTACGGCGCCGACGGCGGCCGGCACGTGCGGGTCGCGCTGACGGCGACGGACGAGCGGATCGCGGCCGCTGTCGCGCGGCTGAAGGAGGCTTCGACATGACCGACCAACCGGCTCAGCCGCAGGCACACCTGCACGTTCCCGACGACCGGATCGAAGGGACGTACGCCGACTTCGTCAGCGTGTGGCACAGCAAGGACGCGTTCGTGCTCGACTTCGCGGTGCTCGCGCAACCAGTGACGGCGGCGCAGCTTCTGTCGCGGGTCGTGGCGCGGGTGCGCATCCCGCCGTCGCAGGTGTTCGAGATCATGAAGGCGCTGGAGCAGCAGCTCACCGCGTGGGAGTCCGAGCGCGAGGCCGAGCCGCCGGCGTAGCTCGTTACAGCTGCTTCGCGAACCAGTGCGTCGCGTAGACGTTGTCGTTGTACGCGGGGATCTCGCTCCAGCCGGACTTGCGGTAGAGCGTCATCGCGGCGTCGAGCGCTTCGTTGGTGTCGAGCCGGGCCTCGGTCGCGCCGAGGTCGCGGCCGGCCTGCTCCAGCGCCTCGAGAAGCTGGCGGCCGATGCCCTGGCCGCGAGCTTCCGGCGCGAGCCACATGCGCTTGATCTCGGCGGTCGTCGGGTCGAGCAGCTTGAGCGCGCCGCAGCCGACCGGGTTGCCGTCGTCGGCGCGCACGACGAGGAACGTGCCGTTGGGCGGCGTCAGCTCGTCGGGGTCGGCGGAGACAGAGGCTTTGGGATCGAAGCCGGCCGGGAAGGCGGCGGCGATCTCGTCGACGTAGAGCGCCACGAGCACCCGAGCCTCGACCGACGCCGCGCTCACCGCCTCGATCTTCATCGGCCCCCGCCTACCTCTCGAAGCGTCGGGTACGACGTGCTGGTCTCCTAGCTTCTCTCGGACCAGCAGGACGTACAACGCTTGGTTGCCCACAGCGAAGTGGCCTGTCCACATTTGCGCCGACTTGGCACCTGCGGAACTCGTTTCCGCTCGACCATGCGTCATGCGCCGCGACCTCGTTGCCCTGGCTCTGGCTGACGGCGGGCTCGTCACTCGCGCGCACGCGCTCGCCCGCTGGCCGCGGCACGTGCTCGACGACGCGCTCAACGCCGGAGTGCTGCAGCGGCTGCACCCCGGCGTGTACGTCGTCGCGGGCATCCCGCTCGACCGGCCGCTGTTGCGCCGGGCCGCGCTCGCCTACCTGCCCGCAGCGGCCCTGTCGCACGTCGACGCGCTCGACGTCTGGGGCCTGTGCCCGACGGTGCTCCGTGCTGCCGCACCGATCCATCTCACCGCGCCGCACGCGAGTCACGCGGTCTCGAGGCGCAGCCTCGTCGTGCATCGGCGGCGGGGGTTCGGCGTCAACTCCTCTACGGTCGTCAAACGCGACGGGCTGCGCGTCGTGCGGATGGAGCAGGCGGTCGTCGAGAGCTGGCCGCTGCTCGCCGCGGCCGACCGCCGGGCGCCGCTGATCGAGGCGCTGCGAGCCCGGCGTACGACGGCCGACCGGCTGCTCGCGACCGTGCGCGCCAACCGGTGCATCCGGGGCGCCGCGGAGATTCGCGAGCTGGTCGCGCTCGTCGACGGCGGGTGCCACAGCGAGCTCGAGATCTGGGGGCACGAGCGGGTGTTCTCGGATCCGCGGCTGCCTCCCTCGATTCGCCAACATGAGGTCGCGCTCGATGCCTGCACTGTCTTTCTCGACCGCTACTTCCCGGACGAGCGGGTCGACGTCGAGCTCGACGGCGCGGCGTGGCATGGCCAGAGCGGGCAACGCGAGCGGGACCTACGCCGCGACGCGGCGCTGCTGGCGCGCGGGATCCTCGTCGTCCGCTACAGCCATCGGCGATTCGTTGCCGAGCCGGAGCTTGTCGTCCGCGAGCTCGGCGACATCCTCGCGCACCGCCGGGTCGGCCGCACTGGGTAGATCCTGCTGGTCGATCGGGGCGCGAAAGACCAGCAGATGGTCCCCGCCGGTATCAGTTGGCGTGCAGGGCGGCGTTGAGGCCGCCCCAGGTGCCGGTCCGAGGCTTCGCCTCCAGCGCCCCGGTCACGCTGTTGCGCCAGAACAACAGATTGTGCGAGCCGGCCAACTCACGAGCCGCCACCACCGCGCCGTCCGGCAGCGTCACCTTCGACCCCGCGGTCACGTAGCAGCCCGCCTCGACGACGCAGTCGTCGCCGAGCGGGATGCCGATGCCGCTGTTGGCGCCGAGCAGGCACCGCTCGCCCAGCGACACCACCAGCGACCCACCGCCGGACAGCGTGCCGATGATCGACGCGCCGCCGCCGATGTCGGTCCCGTCGCCGATGACGACCCCGGCCGAGATGCGTCCCTCGACCATCGAGGCGCCCAGCGTCCCGGCGTTGTAGTTGACGAACCCTTCGTGCATCACCGTCGTACCCGGGGAGAGATACGCGCCGAGCCGGACCCGGTCTGCGTCGGCGATGCGGACTCCCGACGGGACGACGTAGTCGGTCATCCGCGGGAACTTGTCGACGCCGTACACCTCCAGCCGCTGCCCGGCCGCCCGCGCGCGCAGCCGCACGCTCTCGACGCCGTCGGCCGGCACCGGGCCGAGCGATGTCCACGCGACGTTCGTCAGCAGCCCGAACAGCCCGTCGAGCGACGCCTCGTGCGGCCGGACCAGTCGGTGCGAGAGCAGATGCAGCCGGAGGTAGACGTCGAGTGCGTCGGCGGGCGGCGCCGCGAGCGACGCGAGCCGTACGACGACCGCCTCGGTGCGGACGCCGCGCAACGCGTCCGCGCCGGTCGGCAGGTCCAGCGGAGCAACCGCATCGGCGGCCCCGAGCACCGGCGTCGGAAACCACGCGTCGAGCACGCGCCCGTCGTCGGCGTACGTCGCCACACCGGCCGCTGTCGCAGGCTCGTCCCGGAAGCTCATCGCCGTCACCTTAGGGTGGGTGCCGATGATCGACCTCACCCTCCCCGGTGACGCGCTCACCGCGAGCCTCGTCGACGTGCCGAGCGTGTCCGGTGGCGAGAGCCGGCTCGCCGACGAAGTCGAGTTCGCGCTGCGGCAGGTCCCGCACCTCACGGTCGAACGCGACGGCGACGCGGTCGCGGCCCGCACCGACCTCGGCCGCCCGAACCGCATCGTCGTAGCGGGTCATCTCGACACCGTCCCGATCGCCGACAACCTGCCCAGCCGCCGCGACGGCGACCGGTTGTTCGGTTGCGGTACGTCGGACATGAAGGCCGGCATCGCGGTGATGCTGCGCGTCGCCGCCGGGCTCGACGCGCCGCGGCACGACGTGACCTGGCTGTTCTACGACAACGAGGAAGTCGAGGCCGCGCGCAACGGTCTCGGCCGGGTCGCGCGCAACGCGCCCGAGTGGCTGAAGGCCGACCTCGCCGTGCTCATGGAGCCGACCGCAAACCGGGTCGAGGCGGGCTGCCAGGGCACGTTGCGCGCGCTCGTCGTCGTGACGGGAAGGCGCGCGCACTCGGCGCGGTCGTGGCTCGGCGACAACGCGATCCACCGCGCCGCGGACGTGCTCACCCGGCTGGCCGAGTACGAGGCGCGCCGGGTCGTCATCGACGGCTGCGAGTACCGCGAGGGGCTCAACGCGGTCCGGATCGAAGGCGGCGTCTCGGGCAACGTCGTACCGGACCGCTGCACGGTCACCGTCAACTACCGGTTCGCGCCGGACCGCGACGAGGAGCAGGCGCTCGCGCACGTCGTGGAGATGCTCGCGCCGTTCGAGGTCGTACCGACCGACTCGTCGCCCGGCGCGCTGCCGCGGCTGTCCGAGCCGGCCGCGGCCGAGTTCGTCGCCGCGGTCGGCGGCGAGCCGGTGGCGAAGCTCGGCTGGACCGACGTCGCGCGGTTCGCCGCGCTCGGCATCCCCGCGGTGAACTTCGGCCCCGGCGACCCTAACCTCGCGCACACCCGCGAGGAGTACGTCGAGATCCCGCGGATCGGCGAGTGCGAGCGCGTTTTGCGCGGGTACCTCGCCGGATAACTTGCTGACATGGCAGAACCCGTCGACCCGGACCGACCCGCGCAGGACCCAACGCGCAATACCGCCGCTGAGCGCGCGCCCGAGCGGCACCGCCCGGCGCGGGAGAAGCAGCGCGGCCCGGTCACGTTGCGCGGCGACCAAGCGGTCGAAGGCAGTACGACGGACCAGCGGCTGCTCGACTCGCGCGGGCCGAGCGACTGGGTGCACACCGACCCGTGGCGGGTGCTGCGGATCCAGTCGGAGTTCGTCGAAGGCTTCGGCCTGCTCTCCGAGCTGCCGCGCGCGGTCAGCGTGTTCGGGTCGGCGCGGATCGGTCCGGAGACGCCGGAATACGCGACCGGCGAGCGGCTCGGCGCGGCACTCGCGCACGCCGGTTACGCCGTCATCACCGGCGGTGGCCCCGGCCTGATGGAAGCGGTCAACAAGGGCTGCTGCGACGCCGGCGGCCTGTCGGTCGGGCTGGGCATCGAGCTGCCGTTCGAGCAGCGGATCAACGACTGGGTCGATGTCGGACTCAACTTCCGTTACTTCTTCGCCCGCAAGACGATGTTCGTGAAGTACGCGCAGGCGTTCGTCGTACTGCCCGGTGGGTTCGGCACGATGGACGAGCTGTTCGAGGCGCTGACTCTCGTGCAGACCGGCAAGGTGACGTCGTTCCCGGTCGTGCTGCTCGGCACCGACTACTGGCGCGGGCTCATCGACTGGCTGCGCGCGACGATGCTCAGCGCGGGTGCGATCAACGCGATCGACATCGACTTGCTTCGCCTCACCGACGACGTCGACGAGGCCGTGCGCATCATTGTCGAAGCGAACGCGCAGCGCACCGACCGCTGATGGCGACGATCTGCGTCTTCTGCGCGTCGAGCGAGCGGATCGACCCGTCGTACGTCGAGCTCGCGACCGCGGTCGGCGCGGAGCTGGCGCGGCGCGGGCACGACCTCGTCAGCGGCGGCGGCAGCGTGTCGTGCATGGGTGCGGTCGCGCGCGCGGCCCGAGCCGGTGGTGCGCGGACCGTCGGCGTCATCCCGCATGCGCTGACCCGCACCGAGATCGCGGACCACGCCGCGGACGAGCTCGTCGTCACCGACGACATGCGCGCCCGCAAGGGCGAGATGGACCGTCGCGCCGACGCGTTCCTCACGTTGCCGGGTGGTGTCGGCACGCTCGAGGAGCTGATGGAGATCTGGGTGTCGCGGGTATTGCAGATGCACGACAAGCCGGTCGTCGTCCTCGACCCCGACGGCGTGTTCGCGCCGCTGCGCGAGCAGGTCGACCTGCTGGTACGACGGGGCTTCGCCCGGCCGTCGGTTCGCGACGCGGTCGCGTGGGTGACGACCGTCGGCGCGGCGTTCGACGCGCTGGAACGCTCGACGCCGGTGCTGCCGCCCGCGCGCGACGAGTTGCTCGAAGCCGAGCCCGCCGGCCCCGACGCCTAGCCGCCCGCCCCGCGCCACCCACCCCACCTACCGCGCCCACTTGCCCGGTTGAGTGTGACGAACCTCGTCTTCTCAGCGGCTGAGAAGACGAGGAACGTCACACTCAACGGGGGTGGTGCCCGGGGGGCTGGTTAGGCGAGGCCGCGGCGGGCCGCTGCGGGCGGGCGGGTACCGCGGATGCTCGCGACCATGTCGAGCACCTGCCGCGTCTCGGCGACGTTGTGCGCGCGGAACACCCGCGCGCCGAGCCACGCGCTGACCGCGGTCGTCGCGAGCGTGCCGACCAGCCGCTCCGGCACCGGCCGGTCGAGCGTCTCGCCGACGAAGTCCTTGTTGCTCAACGAAACCAGCACCGGCCACCCGGTCGCGACGAGGTCGCCGAGGCGGCGGGTCACGTCCAGCGAGTGGTACGTGTTCTTGCCGAAGTCGTGGCCCGGGTCGATGAGGACCGACTGCGCCGATACGCCGAGCGACACCGCGCGCTCGGCGAGTGCGGTGGTCGTCGCGACCACGTCCGCCACGACGTCGTCGTACCCGACTCGATGCGGCCGGGTGCGCGGTGTCGCGCCGCCGGCATGGGTGCACACGATGGCCGCGCCGTGCGCCGCCGCGACGGCGGCGAGGTCGGGGTCGACGCCGCCCCACGCGTCGTTGACGACATCGGCACCGGCGGCGAGGCATGCGTCGGCGACCTCGCTGCGCCACGTGTCGACGCTGATCACGAGCGACGGGTGCCGGTCGCGTACGGCGGCGACGAACGGCGCGACCCGGCGTACCTCTTCCGCCGCGCCGACCTCGTCGCCCGGCCCGGCCTTCACCCCGCCGATGTCGACGAGGTCCGCGCCGGCTGCGACGGCCCGGTCGACGGCGGCCAGCGCGGGCTCGTCGTCGTACGTCGCGCCGCGGTCGTAGAACGAGTCGGGCGTGCGGTTGAGGATCGCCATGACGAGCAGGTCGTCGGGGCCGAAGGTACGGCGTCGCAGGTGCAAGGTCACCGTGACACGATGCCGCACGAGAGATGGGGCCCCACGGAGGTGCGCGGTGTTCGTCGTCGAGGTCGTGCTGGGCGTGATCGTCGTCCTCGTGGTCGCCGTCGCGCTGGCCGCGTTCGGCGACGGGCTGCCGGCCGCGCCACCGGACACCAACGACCCGCTGCTGCCGGGCGACCGGTTGCTGACCAGCACCGACCTCGCGTCGGTGCGGTTCCGGACGGCGGCGTACGGCTACCGGATGGAGGACGTCGACGCGACGATGGCCGCGGTGCACGCGGCGCTCTGGGCGCGCGAGCAGCACGCGGTTGCGTCGTCCGCGGAGACCGGCGAGGCGGCCGAGTGAGCGGCGCCGTCGCCGGGCCGGACGGGCGGTTGCGCTGCCCGTGGGCGCTGTCCGCGCCGGAGTACATCGACTACCACGACACCGAGTGGGGCCGCCGGCTCACGACCGACCAGGCGATGTTCGAGCGGCTGACGTTGGAGGCGTTCCAGTCCGGGCTGTCGTGGCTCATCATCCTGCGCAAGCGCGACGGGTTCCGGAAGGCGTTCGCCGACTTCGACCTGGAGGCGGTCGCGGGGTACGGCGTCGCCGATGTCGAACGGTTGCTCGGCGACGCGGGCATCGTCCGCAACCGGGCGAAGATCGAGGCGTCGATCGGCAACGCGCAGGCCGCGCTGGCGCTCGACGGCGGGCTGCTGCGGCACGTGACGAAGGCCGCGCCGCGCGGTCGGCGCAAGGCGCCGCGGACGCTCGGCGAGGTGCCGGCCGAGTCGCCGGAGTCGCAGGCGCTGGCGAAGGACCTGCGCAAGCGCGGCTTCCGGTTCGTCGGGCCGACGACGCTCTACGCGCTGTTCCAGGCGACCGGCCTGGTCAACGACCACCTCGCCGACTGCTCCGCGCGCTGACGGCCGCCGCCCGCCGCGGCGTGCTGCTCGGCGCTCGGCGTGCCCAACGTGCCCGCGGCCGTGGACGCGCTAGCGCCCTTCGAACGTGACCGGTTGCTTCGCGAGGAACGCTTTCGTCGCGTTCTGGTGGTCCGCGGTACGGCCGAGCAAGGCTTGCGCCGCCGCTTCGGCTTCGAGTGCGGCGTCGAGGTCGCCGGTCGCGGCGACCGCGAGGGTGCGCTTGATCGCGGCGTAGGCCTGCGTCGGCCCGGCGGCGAGCCGGGCGGCGAGCTCGGCGGCGGCGGCGGGGAGGTCGGCGCCGGGGATGACCGCGTTGACGAGGCCCATCTCCAGTGCCTGCGCCGCGGCCACCGGCTCGGCGAGCATCAGCATCGCCGCGGCCCGGCCCTGACCGATCAGCCGCGGCAGCGTCCACGAGGCGCCGGTGTCCGGGCCGAGCCCGACCCGCGCGAACGCCATCAGGAAGCTCGCGTTGTCGGCGGCGAGCCGCAGGTCGCAGCCGAACGCGAGCGAGGCGCCTGCGCCGGCGGCGGTCCCGTTGACCGCCGCGATCACCGGCTTGGCCAGCCCGGTCAGCGCGCGCGTGATCGGGTTGTAGTGCTCGCGCACCGTGTCGAGGTCGGTGCGACCCGAGTCCAGCGCGTCGGCATGCTCGCGCAGGTCCTGGCCGACGCAGAACGCCCGCCCCTCGCCGGTCAGCACCACCGCGCGGACGTCGTCGTCGGCCGCCCGGCCGAGGGCGTCGAGCAGCGCGAGCTTCATCTCGACCGTGAGTGCGTTCAGCGCCTCCGGCCGGGCCAGCGTGATCGTCGCCACGCCGCCCGCGGAGACGTCGTACCGGATCGTGTCGCTCATGGTTCTTCCCTCCGGGAGAGGCAGGCGTCGACGAACCTCGTCGCGCCGGGCGCGAGCCGGGCCGTCTGCTCGTCGAAGTACGCCGCCGCGTCGTCGCCCGGCCAGTCGGCCGGCAGCAGCCGGCGCGGCAGCCCGGGGTCGGCGAACAGGAACTTGCGCCACTCGTGCAGCAGCCGGCTCCGGGCCGCGAATGCGCCGTCGTCGCCCGCGTCGGCCGGCTCGGACGCGACGATCTCGCGCGCTTCGGTGAGCCAGCGGCGGTACGCCGCGCCGAGCTCGGCCGGCTGCCACAGCCGGGCGACCAGCGCCGCGTCGTCGCCGTCGTACTCGGCCCGGAAGTGGGTGACCGCGAGACCTTCGGACGCGGCGATCCGGGCCAGCTCGGGGGAGGGCCGCGGCGCGATCCAGTTGTCGGCTCGCACCTGCCGGTAGCCGAGGTACTCCAGCCCGCGCTGCACCCGCTCGCGCCGGACCCGGTCGGGCGAGTGGGCGAGCAGCGCGAGCGACCACCGGCCGTCCCAGTCGGGCAGCGGCTGGTGCCGGTAGATGCGCGCGGCCGCCTCGTCGAGCCGCTCGCGGGCCCGCTCGGTCAGCGCGTACCCGGGCCCGAGCTCGGTGTGCTCGGGCACCAGCCAGCCCTGCCGGACCATCCGCGACACGGCCGTGCGCACCGCGGGCGCGGCGATGTCGAGCCGGCCGAGCAGCCGGACCAGCGCGGCCACCGGTACGGCGCCGCCGCGACTGCGGAGGTGGTCGCCGTACAGGTCGAACAGGGCCGAGCGCGCTTGCACGCGACGCAGGCTATCGAGCCGCCGTCGCGCGGGGCCGCTGTGAGGTTGGGTGAAGCCCGGACAATTGCCCACCGGTGTGGTTTGTTCGATAGTTATGCGCCTGCTTGCCGGAATCGGCCTCGTCGCCATCGCTGCGTCGTCGCTGGCCGTCGCCGCCACGGCGGTCGCGGCACCGGCCGCGCCGGTCAACGTCGACTTCGCCAGCTTCGGCAACGTCAGCGCACTGTCGATGGTCGGCGCGACGTCTGTCGCGGCCGGCAGCGCTTTGCAACTCACCAACAACACCAACGACAACAAGGCCGGCGGCTTCTGGCTGACGTCGCCGGTCGACACCGCACGCGACTTCGCCAGCCACTTCCGCTACCAGACCATCGCCGGCGCCGCCCCCGTCGGCAACGGGTTCACCTTCACGATCCAGAACGCCGGTACGTCGGCGCTCGGCTCCTGCGGCACCGGCCTCGGGTACGCCGCCGGCGGCTGCGACGCGAGCGGCGCGGTGACGCCGTCCGAGGCGTACGCGTTCGACGCGGCCGACGGCAACGAAATCCTCGACGGCACCAATGGCGCGCTCTCCGATGCCGGTACGTCGTACGTCGACCCGCACGACGGCACGTTCGAGCAGGCCTGGGTCGACTACGCCGCCGCGACTCACACACTGACGCTGTTCACCGCGGCCGACAACGCGCCGAAGCCGGCGACGCCGACGGCGCAGCGGGTCATCACCGACCTGTCGACGTGGGCCGGCCCGACGTATCTCGGCTTCACCGGCGGCACCGGCAGCGCCCGGCTCGCGCAGGTGGTCAAGTCGTGGTCGGTGCACCAGCCGCTGCTCGCCCCCGGGCCGGTGAGCGCCGTCGCGGGCGCGGCTGGCGCCGCGGCCGGGCACGCGACCGTCACCGTCGGCTGGTCGCCGCCGGCCGACGACCCCAACTCGACCACGGTCGCGTCGTACACCGTCTACCGCTCGACCGACCCGTCGTCGCGCGGCACCGCGATCGGCACGGTCAAGGTGAGCGACCTCGCCGACCCCGCGCACCCGTCGTACCTCGACAGCACCGCGAGCGGCGGCGCGGCGTACTACTACACCGTCACCGACTCCGCGAACAGCCTGGAGTCGCCGGGTACGGCGAGCGATCAGGTCACGGCCGCGAAGACGCTGCCGAGCGCACCGCTGACCCTCGCGGTGGGCTCGACGGTCAGCGGCCAAGCGGTGCCGACCGGCGGCGGCTCGGTCACGCTGAGCTGGTCCGCGCCGGCCGACTTCGGCGGCGACACCGGGGTCGGGTACGACGTCTTCCGGTCTGTCAACGGCGGCAGTTTCGTCAAGGTTGCCAACGACTTGCTGACCACCGGCTACACCGACAGCAGCCTCGGCGCGGCGCACTACGCGTACAAGGTCGAGGCGGTCAACAGCCAGGGCGACGGCCCGGACAGCAACACGGCTACCGCCGACATCGCCACGGTCATCTCGGCGCCGGTTGCGGCCGCCGGGGCGCCGCAGGACCAGACGCTCGCGCTCGACGGGAACGGCCGCACCGTACTGAGCTGGTCGGTCCCGGCCGAGACGAGCGGCTCGACGGTCGACCACTACACGGTCTACCGCGCGGTCGGTGACGAGACCGCGCCGAGCACCGCGTTCACGCTCTACCAGGACAACGTCACCGCGACCTCGCTGCCGACGCAGACCCTCGCGGCCGGCACCGGCTTCGTCTCGTACGAGGTCGTCGCGGTGCTCGCCAACGCGGCGACGTCGCCGCCGTCGAACGCCGCGACCGCGTTCGTCCCGGAGGCGCCGGTCGTGCAGACCGTCACCAACCCCGGCAACGGCGACGTGGTCGTGACCGGCACGATCCCCAACCTGCCCGGCAGCGTCAGCGTCAGCTACACCGCGCTCGCGTTCGACTCGCACGGGACGCGCTGCGTCACCTGCGTGAGCACACCGGACGGCGGCGGCGCCTCGCTCGCCGATGTCGGCAGCGGCGCGTGGAAGTTCCGGCTGGTGCCCACCACGACGTACGCCGGCGGGAGCGCGCTTGGTCCGGCGTCGAGCCCGTCGTCGCCAGCGCTGACGCTGCACACGGTTCGCTACGTCGTCGGCGCGACCGGGAGCGACGCCAGTGCGTGCACGGTGTCGGCGTCGCCGTGCGCGACGGTGACGCACGCGATCGCGCAGGCGGCCGCCGGCGACGAGGTGCTGGTCAGCCCGGGCACCTACCACGAGGGCGCCGACATCTCCCGGGTCGCCGGGCCCGCGCACGGGTCGTACGGCTTCTTCTACTCCGGCCTCGCGGTCACGAAGCCGTTGCAGCTCGTCGCCGACTCGAGCGGTGGCGACCCGGTCGTGATCGACGCGGCCGGCCACAACAACGGGCTCGTCGTCGACCTCGGCGACAACTTCGACAACGCGACCAGCGGCAGCAGCTCGGGCCCGGTCATCAACCCCGACGCCGTCGTCAGCGGGTTCACGATCCGCAACGCCGACGCGGAGGGTCTGCTCGCGTTCAACTCGGACGCGCTGCGGATCGCCGACAACGTGGTCGAGAGCAACGACAAGGGGTCGTTCACGACCGCGATCGCCGACGACCTCGGCGAGTGCACGGCCACTGCCAGCGTCCCCGGCGACTGCGGCGAAGGGCTGCACCTCGACGGCGTCACCAGGTCGGTCGTGGTCGACAACACGGTGCAGCACAACAGCGGCGGCATCCTCGTCGACGACGGGCTGGCCAACTTCGCGCAGGTCAGCGTGCCGACCGAGGGCAACACGATCACGCACAACACCGTCGTCGACAACTCGCTCGACAGCGGCATCACGGTTACCGGTCGCGACCAGTCGACGCTCTTCGGCGGGTTCGCCCGCGGCATCTTCAACAACGTCATCTCGAACAACACGTCGAGCGGCAACGGCGCGGCCGGTGCGGGCGCCGGCATCCTGCTCGCCGTCGGCGCACCCGGCGACGGCGTCTACCAGAACACCGTGCGCGGCAACGTCCTGTCGAACGACGCACTGCCGGGGATCGCGCTGCATGCGCACGAAGCGCTCGCGTACATGGACGACAACGTCATCGAGGCCAACCAGATCACGTCGACCGGGCTCGGCGGCATCGACGGCAAGGCCGGCGACCATGCGGCCGGGGTCAGCGGCACCGCGGGGATCGTCGTACTCGGCCTGCCCGCCGACCCGATCGGCGGCACGCTGATCCAGGACAACGTGATCGGCGCGGTGCACTACGGCGTGGTGCTCAACGAGGCCGCGTCCAACTTGTCCGGCAACGGCTTCACCGGTGTCAGTGTGCCGGTCACCACGACACCCGCGCCGCAGAACGTGTACGCCGGCCGGTCCGCGACCGGGCACCTGATCGTCAACCGCGGCACGGTCGGCGGGATCAGCGACCTCGGCGGTGCACTAGCCGCCGCACCTGCGGTCGGCGCGGTGCCGACGTGGAACGCCAATGCCTTCGGGCCCGGATCGGGCTACTGGTCCGGGACGCTGTCGCCGCTCTACGTCGCGCGGACGACGGCGGGACGGATAGCCGTCCGCAGCGACTCGGTCAGCTGGACGAACCTGCCGGTCGCGACGAGCGCCGGCCGCGCGGTCGCGTTCGCCGGCACGCCCGCGGTGGCCGGCAGCTCGGCACTCGACAACGGCGTCGACGGCGGCCGGACGCTGGTCGGCATCGCGGCGCTCTCGACGGCCGGCGACCTCTGGGTCACGTCGATCGTCGTCGGCCCGAGCCGCAACGTCGTCGGCGTCAGCCAGCCGTGGCGCAACTACGGCCGGCCGGCCGGGACCGCGCTCACCGGCACGCCCGCGCTGACCGGGCTGTTCTTCGTCAACACCGCGTGGGCCGCGGCGAGGAACGGCTACCTCTACTCGCTGTCGTTCGACCCGTCGACGCCCGACTGGCGCGGCGTCGGCAGCCCGTGGGTGCGGCGCGCGTACCGTGCCGTCACGGTCGCCGGGGCGACCGCGCCCGACGGCTACCGGACCTCGCTGCTGCTGGGCAACCCGAACGGCGCCAACCCCGGCCTGCGGCTGACCCAGGTCGTCTTCACCGGCGGTGTCGCCGGCCGGCTGTCGGCCGTCAACGCGGTCGCGCTCGGCCAGCCCGCGGTCACCGCGGCGACCAACGGGGTCACCGACGCGTACCCGGCTGCCGGGTCCGTGCTGGTGACGGCGGGCGCGGTCGCCCGCAACCTCAAGGTCGTGATGGTCGGCGGCGTCGGCGCCGTCGCGCTGAACTAGATGCCGCGCGCGACGGTCGCCGCGGCGGTGCTCGCGGCGCTGGCGGTGCTGGCGGGGGTGGGCTGCAGCGGTACGTCGTCGGTGCCGGGGTCGGTGGGGCCGAGCCCGTCGCCGAGCATCACCGTGCCCGGCGGCATCAGCGCGACCGGGCCGGTCCCGGCCGACTACCTCGCCCGGGCCGACAAGATCTGCATCGGCGCCCTGGCCGAGCTCCAGCGGCGCGGCCCGGCCCCGCTCGGGCCGACCGACCCGCGCCGGCTCACCGCGAAGCAGCTCCGCGCGGCGGCGCCGTACCTCGACCGCGGCGCGTACCTCCAGGGCGCGGCCGCGCGGGCGGTCCGAGCCCTCCCCCCGCCGCCGGCCGGTGCCGACGGGTGGGGCGTCTACCGGGCGGCGGTCGGGCAGTACGCCGACGGCGCGCAGGCCGAGGCGAGCGCGGCGAAGGCGGGCGACGTGCCCGGGTTCCTCGCCGCGGCGCAGCGGCTGCTCGCCGTGCGGACCAAGGTGCTGGACTCCGGCCTCGCGGTGGGCCTCGGCGCGGGCACCGCCTGCGCCCGCCTGTTCTGACCAGCCATAATGGACAGTCGAAGCGGGCCGCCGGGCCCGCCGGGAAAGGGGTTTCGCATGGCGGCGATGAAGCCGCGCACCGGTGACGGCCCGCTGGAAGTGACCAAGGAGGGCCGGGGCATCGTCATGCGCGTGCCGCTGGAAGGTGGCGGCCGACTCGTCGTCGAGCTCACTCCCGACGAGGCAACCGCGCTCGGCGACGCGCTGAAGAGCGCCGTCGGCTGACCCACCATTCGCGCAACCCGGCCCCGGTGGACCTCGCGTCCCCGGGGCCGCGCGTTGCTCCGCTCGCGTGAGGAGTGAGCCCGTGCATCCGAGCGTGCGGCTGGTCGCCGGGCCGTTGACGCTGCCGGCCGGTGCGTCGGTCGTCGCCGTACCCGTCCGGCCCGGCGACCC
>JAVEEI010000212.1 GCA_030840525.1 Frankiaceae bacterium | reverse complement strand
TGGATGGCGTGAGCATGCGTCCTACCGACTTCCGGCTGCCCGGTGCCGTCGACCTTTCCGGCCTCAAGGCTCGGGCGACCGCGCCGCCGCCACCGCCCCGGCCGGCCGGTGCCGGCGACGCCGCGCCGGCCGGCAGCCACGTCATCGACGTGACCGAGGCCGATTTCGAGAGCGCCGTCGTCGAGCAGTCGATGCAGGTGCCGGTCGTCCTCGACTTCTGGGCATCGTGGTGCGGGCCGTGCAAGCAGCTGTCGCCCGTACTCGAGCGGATGGCCGCCGAGGACGCCGGCGCATGGGTGCTGGCGAAGGTCGACTGCGACGCGGAGCAGCGGCTCGCCGCCGCGTTCCAGGTGCAGAGCATCCCGTCGGTGTTCGCGGTGATCGCCGGCCAGCCGGTGCCGCTGTTCCAGGGCGCGCTGCCCGAGCAGCAGATCCGCCCGGTGCTCGACGAGGTGCTGCGGGTCGCGGCGGCGAACGGCGTCACCGGCCGGCACGAAGCCGGCGCTGCGGCTGGGGCCGCCGGGGCCGGGGCTGGCGACGCCGCGCCGGCGCCGGCCGAGGTCGTTCCGGACCCGCGTACGGCGGCGTACGACACTGCGCAGGCCGCCCTCGACCGTGGCGACCTCGCCGCCGCCGCCGCGGTGTTCCGCGACCTGCTCGCCACCAACCCGGCCGACGTCGACGCACGGATCTCGCTCGCGCGGATCGATCTGTTGATCCGGACCGAGGGCCTCGACCCCGCGCAAGTGCAGCGGGCGGCGGAGGATGCACCGGACGACGTCGACGCGCAGCTGGTCGCGGCCGACGCCGAGACCGTCATCGGCGACGCGCAGCGCGCGATCGACCGGCTGGTCGGGCTGGTCCGTCGTACCGCCGGGTCGGACCGCGACCGGGTGCGCGAGCGGCTGCTCGCGTTGTTCGAGTTGATGGACCCCGAGGACCCCCGGCTCGCCGCCGGCCGCCGAGCGCTCGCGAACGCCCTGTTCTGACCCGCCGCGAGCTAGCGCCCGCGGGTTAGCGCGCGAGTCAGGCGATCCGTTCGTGATCATGGCGTTTGCAGGCTGCGAACGCCATGATCACGCCAAGATCTGCTGCGAACGCCATGATCAGCGTCGCGGGCGCGCTGGGTCGGCTCGCGGGGGAGAGGCGAGCCAGAGCACGCCGAGCGGCGGCACCCGCAGCACCGCCGACGCCGGCTGGCCGTGCCACGGCTCGTCGGTCGCGTGCACCGCGCCGAGGTTGCCGACGCCGCTGCCGGCGTAGATGTCGGCGTCGGTGTTGACGACCTCGCGCCACTCGCCCGCGAACGGCAGGCCGACGCGGTAGCCCTCGTGCGGCCCGCCGGAGAAGTTCGCGACGACGGCGACGGCCGAGCCGTCACTTCCCCAGCGCAGGAACGAGAACACGTTGCCCTCGGCGTCGTTCGCGTCGATCCACTGGAAGCCCGAGCCCTCGGAGTCGAGCGTCCAGAGCGCGGGCGTCTCGCGGTAGACGTGGTTGAGGTCGCGGATCAGCTGCCACACACCGCGGTGGTCGGGCAGGTCGAGCAGCCACCAGTCGAGCGACCGCGCCTCGGACCACTCCGACTCCTGGCCGAACTCGCTGCCCATGAACAGCAACTGCTTGCCGGGGTGCGCCCACATGTACGCGTACAGCGCGCGCAGGTTGGCGAGCTGCTGCCAGCGGTCGCCCGGCATCTTGCCGAGCATCGACCCCTTGCCGTGCACGACCTCGTCGTGCGACAGCGGCAGCATGAAGTTCTCGGTGAAGGCGTAGACCATCGAGAACGTCATCTGGTGGTGGTGCCACTGCCGGTGGATCGGGTCCTTCGACGCGTACTCCAGCGTGTCGTGCATCCAGCCCATGTTCCACTTGAAGCCGAAGCCCAGACCGCCGAGGTGCGTCGGCCGCGAGACACCGGGCCACGCCGTCGACTCCTCCGCGACGGTGATGACGCCGGGCACCCGCTTGTACGCCGTAGCGTTCATCTCCTGCAGGAACTGGATCGCGTCGAGGTTCTCCCGGCCGCCGTACTCGTTGGGCAGCCACTCGCCTTCCTTGCGCGAGTAGTCGAGGTAGAGCATCGACGCGACCGCGTCGACCCGCAGGCCGTCGACGTGGAACTCCTCCAGCCAGTAGCACGCGTTCGCGACGAGGAAGTTGCGCACCTCGCGCCGGCCGAAGTTGAAGACGTACGTGCCCCAGTCGGGCTGCTCGCCGCGGCGCGGGTCCGCGTGCTCGTAGAGCGCGGTCCCGTCGAAGCGGGCCAGTGCCCACTCGTCCTTCGGGAAGTGCGCCGGCACCCAGTCGACGAGGACGCCGATGCCGGCCTGGTGCAGCCGGTCGACGAGGTAGCGGAACTCGTCCGGCGAGCCGAACCGCGACGTCGGTGCGTAGTAGGACGTGACCTGGTAGCCCCACGAGCCGCCGAACGGGTGCTCCATCACCGGCAGGAACTCGACGTGGGTGAAGCCGCTCTCGGTCAGGTAGTCGACGAGCTGCTCGGCGAGCTCCTTGTAGGACAGGCCCTGCCGCCACGATCCGAGGTGAACCTCGTACGCCGACACCGGCGCGCGCAGCCAGTCGGTCTGCGCCCGCTTCGCGCACCAGTCGCCGTCAGCCCACTCGTAGTCGCTGGTGAACACGACCGACGCGGTCGCCGGCGGGTGCTCGGTGTGCTGCGCCATCGGGTCGGCCTTGCCGCGCCACACCCCGTCGGCGCCGAGGACGTCGTACTTGTACTTGGTGCCGTGGCCGACGCCGGGGACGAACAGCTCCCACACGCCGGAGGAACCGAGCGCGCGCATCGGGTGGCTGACGGAGTTCCAGCCGTTGAAGTCGCCGCTGACGCGCACGCCGCGCGCGCTCGGCGCCCACACGGCGAACGCCGTACCGGTGACCGGGCCCGAAGGCGAGTCGTAGGTGTGCACGTGCGCGCCGAGGACGCGCCACAGCTCCTCGTGCCGGCCCTCGCCGATGAGGTGCAGGTCCATCTCGCCGAGCGTCGGCAGGAAGCGGTACGGGTCGTCCTGCGCGTGCTCGAAGCCGTCGCCGTAGTCGACCAGGAGCCGGTAGTCGGGCACGTCGGCGCCGGTGAGCGCGACCGACCACACGCCGCCCTGCTCGTGCTTCATCGGGTGCCGCTCGCCGCCGACCTCGACGGTGACCGCGGTGGCGTTGGGACGCAGCGCGCGGATCGTCACTGTGTCCTTCTTTGGGCCCTTGCCGGGGTGCGCACCGAGGATCGCATGCGGGTCGTGATGCGTGCCATCGATGAGCCGGTCGAGCTCTTTCACCGCCACGTCATCACCTCACCAATCGCTCGATCGACCCGAGCGGGATAGCCAGCCACGTCGGCCGGTTGCGCGCTTCGTAGACGACTTCGTACACAGCCTTGTCGAGCTCCATCGCCCGGAGCAGTACCGCGTCGTCGCGCGGATCGCGGCCGGCGGCGCGCGCGTACCCCGAGCAGAAAGCGTCTCTGTTGCGCTCTGCCCACTCGGTCGCGCGATATTCGAGTTGCGGCTCCCCGCCCTGCTCGGCGAGCAGGTGCCGGGCGGCGTAGTCGAACGACCGCAGCATCCCCGCGACGTCGCGCAGCGGGCTCATCAAGGCGACGCGCTCGGACAGCGGCCGGGCCGGCTCGCCCTCGAAGTCGATCAGCTTCCAGCCGTCGTCGACGCGCAGCGCCTGGCCGAGGTGGAAGTCGCCGTGGATGCGTTGCACCGGTACGCCCGCGGGCAACCCCGCCAGTGCGTCGTACGCCGACCGCAGCCCGTCGGCGTAGTCCGCGAGCTCCGGTACGACGGCGAGCGCGGCGTCGAGCCGCTCGTGCATCTGCTTGGCGGTCGCGGCGTTCTCCGCCTCGTCGGCGAGCCGCGACGGCAGTACGTCGGCGAGCAGCGCGTGCACCTCGGCGGTGACCGCGCCGAGCCGCTCGGACTCGCCGGCGAAGTCGCCGCCGACCTCGTCGGCGTGCAGGTCGCCCTCGGCGTACAGGTCGCGCACACTTGTGACCGCGAGCGACCAGCCCTCGCTCGCCGACGTCAGGAACGGCTGCATCATCGCGAGCGTCGCGCTCTCGTCCTCGATCCAGCCGAGCGGCGGCACGACGGCGCGGGTGCCGGTGTCGGCGAGCGCACGGGTGATCTCGAGGTCGGGGTTGAGGCCGGGCGCGACCTTGCGGAACAGCTTGAGGATGTAGGAGTCGCCGAACACGATCGAGGTGTTGGACTGCTCCGCGCCCATCACGATGCCGGTGAGGTCGGTCTCGATCTCGACGCCGGGCAGGTGCCGGAAACGCAGCCCGGCCTCGTCGTCGCCGCCGCGCATCAGCTGCAGCAGCACGTGGGTGAGCTCGTTGTCGTGCGCCGCGTCGTACAGGACGGTGTCGTCGTCGGTGCCGATCGTCGCGTGCGCGAGCCGCGTGGGCAGCTCCTCGCGGCAGCCGACGAGGAGCTGGTACGTCTCGGTGTCTTCGCCGAGATCGACGGCGATGAGCACGTGCCGCATCGACGGGTCGCCCTCGACGAGCAGCCGGTCGGCGACGATGTCCACGCCGTGGATCTCGCGTCCCTTGGCGCCGAACCACCGCTGCTGCGGCAGCCATTCGCGCAAGAGTTCGGTCATCACGACTCCACCGTCGACGACAGCTGGAACCAGTAGAACCCGTGTCCTGGCAGAGTCAAAAGGTAGGGCAGCTCGCCGATCCGCGGGAACCGCACGCCGCCGAGCATCTCGACCGGCGTGCTCCCCTCGAACCGGCGCAGGTCGAGCTCGACCGGCTGCGCGAACCGGCTCAGGTTGTTGACGCACAGCACGATGTCGTCGCCGAACTCGCGGACGAACGCGAGCACGCTCGGGTTGCTGCCGGACAGCTCGGCGAACGTGCCCATGCCGAACGTCGGGTGCCGCTTGCGGGTCTCGATCATCCGCCGGGTCCACTGCAGCAGCGACGTCGACGAGCGCATCTGCGCCTCGACGTTGATGACCTGGTAGCCGTAGACCGGGTCCATGATGACCGGCAGGTAGAGGCGCTGCGGGTCGGCCTGCGAGAAGCCGGCGTTGCGGTCCGGCGTCCACTGCATCGGCGTACGTACGCCGTCGCGATCGCCGAGGTAGATGTTGTCGCCCATGCCGATCTCGTCGCCGTAGTAGAGCACCGGCGAGCCGGGGAGCGAGAGGAGCAGCGCGGTAAACAGCTCCATCTGGTCGCGGCTGTTGTCGAGCAGCGGAGCGAGCCGGCGGCGGATGCCGATGTTGGCTTTCATCCGCGGGTCTTTGGCGTACTCGGAGTACATGTAGTCGCGCTCTTCGTCGGTCACCATCT
>JAVEEI010000169.1 GCA_030840525.1 Frankiaceae bacterium | reverse complement strand
TCATGCCGCCGGTCGCGACCGTGGTCCAGCGGCCGGCGCTCAGCCGCTGCAGGTACACCCGCGCGCCGATGGCGCGCCGCGGCGACACGGCGCCGGTGGTGACCACCACGTGGCCGAGCAGGATGGCCCGCGGCGCCGACTCGGTCACCTTGCGGGCGACCCGCACGACGCCGATTGGTGTGGCGACGCGGGCGAGCGCGTCGGGGTCGTGGCTCAGCAGCAGGGTGGCGGTGGCGGGCAGCGTCACGCCGTAGGCGATCCGGCCGAGGCTGTTGGTGGTGCCGACCCCCGCGGTGCGGTACGCGCCGGTGCCGACCCGGTAGGACAGCACGACCCGCCGGCCGGCGAGGCCGTGCCCCGACATGTCGGTCAGGCTCGCGGTGAGGTGGGTGGCGGCGCCGTACGTCACGACCCGGGCGGGGGCGCCCGCGAGCGCGAGCCGGGCCGGCTGGCGCGGTGTCACGGCCGTGCTGAGCGCGCTCGGCCCGCTGCCGGCCGGGTTGACCGCGGCGACCGACAGTGTCGTGGCCGCCCCGTCGACCAGCCCGTCGACGGACGCGGAGGTCGCTCCGGCGGCGGCGGTGACCGAGCGGCCGGACGGGTGCGCGGTCACGACGTAGCCCTGCACCGCGGCGCCACCGTCCGAGGACGGCGGTGTCCACGTGACGGTGGCCGCGTGGTCGGCGGCCGACACGCCGGTGAGGACGACCACGCCGGGCACCGTGCGCGGGGTGGCGACGGCGGTCGCGGCCGGGCCGGCGCCGGTGGAGTTGGTCGCGGCGACCGTCACCGTGTACGCGACGCCGTCGGTGAGCCCGGGCAGCGTCGCCGCCGTGGTCACCGCGTCGGTCACGGCGCTCACGGGGGTGGTCCCGTTCGCGGGGTCGGCGGGTACCGCGGCGACGTCGTAGCCGCTGAGCGCGGTCCCGCCGTCGGTGGCCGGCGGGGCCCAGCCGACCGACAGGCTGCCGGCCGCGGCCTCGACGGTGAGGGAGGCCGGCGCGCCCGGCAGGCCGGCCGGGTCGGTCGTGTCGGCGTACGCGGAGCCTGGGGAGGCGGCGGCGGCGACGGCGGCACCGAGCAGGCCGGTGAGCACCGCCCAACCGAGGCGGGTGAGGGGTCGCGGACGGGGCAGGGTGGGCGACGTCCCAAAGGGCACGAGGGAACTCCTGGAAAGGTTGGGGGATTGCCCTCAACCCTGTCCGAATGACCGGTTCGGGGTCGATAGCCCGATGTGCCCATTTGCGCGTACACCCGCAACCAGGGCTGCTGGCCCGGGCGGCCCGACACGCCGCGACTTTTCCGGAAGTGCTTGCGCAGCCGGTCGATCCCGCCTAGCTTCTGACCCCAACATCTTGTGTTACACGGTTGTAATTCGGTCCACAGGTTGTGACACAGCTCATCCACAGATCCACAGGCGCTCGACGGCAGCGGACGGAGGTGCGGCGCCGATGCACTGCCCGTTCTGCCGCCACCCCGACTCCCGGGTCGTCGACTCGCGCGAGGCCGACGACGGCGTCGCGATCCGCCGCCGCCGGGCCTGCCCGTCCTGCGGCAAGCGGTTCACCACCGTGGAGACGGCGAGCCTGACCGTGCTCAAGCGCTCCGGCGCCACCGAGCCGTTCAGCCGGGCCAAGGTGGTCTCCGGCGTACGGAAGGCCTGCTCGGGCCGCCCGGTCGACGAGGACGCGCTCGCCCGGCTGGCCCAGCAGGTCGAGGAGACCGTCCGGGCGAGCGGGTGCGCCGAGATCGCCGTCCACGACGTCGGGCTGGCCATCCTGGCACCGCTGCGCGAGCTCGACGACGTGGCGTACCTGCGGTTCGCCAGCGTCTACCGCGGCTTCGAGGACGTCGCCGCCTTCGAGGCCGAGATCGCCGAGCTGCGCGCCCACCAGGCCCTGCTCGCGGCCTCGGCTGGCTCGGCTGGCTCGGCCAGCGCGGCTGGCGCGGCGGCCGGCACCGCTGCGGTACCCCGGTACGGCGGAGCCCACGACCCGGCGCCGCCCCCGGTGCACGCCACATCCGCGCCCTGACCGCGCGGCACCAGACCCCGGGGGCGGCGCCGCCCAACTCCGACCAGAACTGTCGTAGGCCCGGCCTACAAATGTGCTCTACCGAGGACGAACCTCGGCCCCAACGGCGTTGTAACTGAAGGCATGGAGAGGACACAGATGACCGAGACGGTGAACGGCGCCGACGCAGTGGGCACCGGCGGTGTGGCGACCCAGCGGGGCGCGCAGCGCAAGGGCCGGGGCCTGCGGCTCGACCGGGTCTACACGACCCCCGGCGTCCACCCGTACGACGCCGTGACCTGGGAGCGCCGGGACGTCGTCATGACCAACTGGCGCGACGGCTCGGTCAACTTCGAGCAGCGCGGCGTGGAGTTCCCCGACTTCTGGTCGGTCAACGCGGCCAACATCGTCACGACGAAATACTTCCGCGGCGCGGTCGGCAGCCCGCAGCGAGAGTCCAGCCTCCGCCAGCTCATCGACCGGGTCGTGCTGACCTACCGCAAGGCCGGCGAGGAGCACGGCTACTTCGCCACTCCGGCCGACGCCGAGGTGTTCGAGCACGAGCTCACCCACATGCTGTTGCACCAGGTGTTCAGCTTCAACTCGCCGGTGTGGTTCAACGTCGGCACGCCCGCGCCGCAGCAGGTCAGCGCCTGCTTCATCCTCGCGGTCGACGACACGATGGACTCGATCCTCAACTGGTACCGCGAGGAGGGCCTGATCTTCAAGGGCGGCTCCGGCGCGGGCCTCAACCTGTCGCGGATCCGCTCGTCGAAGGAGCTGCTGTCCTCCGGCGGCACCGCGAGCGGCCCGGTCAGCTTCATGCGCGGTGCCGACGCGAGCGCCGGCACGATCAAGTCCGGCGGCGCCACCCGCCGCGCGGCCAAGATGGTCATCCTCGACGTCGACCACCCAGACATCGAGGAGTTCATCGAGACCAAGGCGCGCGAGGAAGACAAGATCCGCGCGCTGCGCGACGCCGGGTTCGACATGGACCTCGGCGGCAAGGACATCGTGTCCGTGCAGTACCAGAACGCCAACAACTCGGTCCGCGTCAACGACGAGTTCATGCGCGCGGTCGAGGGCGGCAAGGAGTTCGGCCTCAAGGCGCGGCACACCGGCGAGGTGGTCGAGACCGTCGACGCGAAGGGGCTGTTCCGCAAGATGGCGCAGGCCGCGTGGGCGTGCGCCGACCCCGGCGTGCAGTACGACGACACCATCAACGACTGGCACACCTGCCCGGAGTCCGGCCGGATCACCGCGTCGAACCCGTGCAGCGAGTACATGCACCTCGACAACTCCTCCTGCAACCTCGCCTCGCTCAACCTGCTCAAGTTCCTGAAGGACGACGACACGTTCGACGCCCCGACGTTCGCGAAGGCGGTCGAGTTCGTCATCACCGCGATGGACATCTCGATCTGCTTCGCCGACTTCCCGACGCCGGCGATCGGCGAGACGACGCGCGCCTACCGCCAGCTCGGCATCGGCTACGCCAACCTCGGCGCGCTGCTGATGGCGACCGGGCACGCCTACGACAGCGACGGCGGCCGCTCGGTCGCCGCGGCCATCACCTCGCTGATGACCGGTACGGCGTACAAGCGCTCCGCCGAGCTGGCCGCTGTGGTCGGGCCGTACGACGGCTACGCGCGCAACGCCGACGCGCACAAGCGGGTCATGCGCAAGCACGCGGCCGCCAACGACTCGGTGCGTCCGGTCGACGCGGACGCGGCGCGGATCCTGCACGTCGCGACGAAGGCCTGGCAGGAGTGCCTGTCGACCGGTGAGAAGAACGGCTGGCGCAACGCGCAGGCCTCGGTCATCGCGCCGACCGGCACGATCGGCCTGATGATGGACTGCGACACGACCGGCCTCGAGCCCGACCTCGCGCTGGTGAAGTTCAAGAAGCTGGTCGGGGGCGGGTCGATGCAGATCGTCAACCAGACGATCCCGCGGGCGCTGCGCAAGCTCGGCTACCAGGACGAGCAGGCCGAGGCGATCGTCGAGCACATCGCCGAGCACGGCAACGTGATCGACGCGCCCGGGCTGCGGCCGGAGCACTACGAGGTGTTCGACTGCGCGATGGGTGTGCGGTCCATCTCGGCGATGGGCCACGTGCGGATGATGGCCGCGATCCAGCCGTTCGTGTCCGGCGCGCTCTCCAAGACCGTCAACCTGCCGGAGACCGCGACCGTCGAAGACATCGAGGACGTCTACTTCCAGGGCTGGAAGCTCGGGCTGAAGGCGCTCGCGATCTACCGCGACAACTGCAAGGTCGGCCAGCCCCTCACCGACGCCAAGGCGAAGAAGGCCGTCGCCGACGTGCCGGTCGACGCCAGCGACCCGTCCGCGCGGCCGCGCCCGGTGCGCACCCGGCTGCCCAAGCGGCGTCCGTCGCAGACCGTGTCGTTCTCGGTCGCCGGTGCCGAGGGGTACATGACCGCGGGGTCCTACCCCGACGACGGTCTCGGCGAGGTGTTCCTCAAGCTCGGCAAGCAGGGCTCGACGCTGGCCGGCGTGATGGACGCGTTCTCGATCGCTATCTCGATCGCCTTGCAGTACGGCGTGCCGCTCGAGACGTACGTGCAGAAGTTCACCAACATGCGGTTCGAGCCGGCGGGCATGACCGACGACCCGGACATCCGGATGGCGCAGTCGGTGATGGACTACATCTTCCGCCGGCTCGCGCTCGACTACCTGCCGTACGAGAAGCGGGCCGAGCTCGGCATCTTCACGGCCGCGGAGCGGGCCGCGAGTGTGGCGACGTCGTACGGCTCTGCGCCGGCGGCCGCGCCGGTGGAGGACGACCTCGACCCGGAGACGCTGCGCGACTCTGTTCCTTTGGAGAGCGGGGTGCCGATCGAGCACGTCCCAGACGCCGAGGTCGTCGACGCGGCGACGGCGGCCAAGCCGGCGCCGGCGCAGGTCGGCTCGTCGACGGAGCTGATCGAGGCGCAGCAGGGGACCGCGGCGGACGCGCCGCTGTGCCTGAGCTGCGGCGTAAAGATGCGCCCGGCGGGGAGCTGCTACGTCTGCGAAAGCTGCGGCAGCACCAGCGGCTGCAGCTAACGCCGGCCGTTAGCGGCCGCTCGGGGTCGCTTGGGGACCGCTCGCTGTCGCCAAGCCGCGGCGCGCGCCGACGCCCCCACCCACCGTTGAGTGTGACGAACCTCGTCTTCTGAAGGGCTGAGAAGACGAGGTTCGTCGCACTCGACGGGGGCCCGGGGGACAGGGCGGGCCGCTTTCCCACCCGGCGGGAGCAATCTGGCATATTCCGCTCGTATCGGGCGCGGCGTGCGCTCGCACACGAACGGAGTCCACGCGTGAGCGCACGACGGTCATCCCGCCGCCAGTCCCTCGCCATCGCGACCGCGGTCGCCGCGGCCGCGCTGGCGGTCGCCGTACCGCAAGCAGCGCACGCCGACGGTCCGGGCGTCGGAAGCCCGTGGGTCGTCACCGTCGGCGACTCCTATATCTCCGGGGAGGCCGGCCGCTGGGCCGGCAACACCAACAACGGCGAGCAGTACGTCGACGCGCTCGGCTCGACCGCGTACTACGACAACGCGAGCAACACCGGCGAGGTGATCAACCGCTGCCACCGCTCGCACTCAGCCGAGGCGTTCATCGGCGGCTCGGTCAGCGGCGAGAACCTCGCCTGCTCCGGCGCCAAGACCACGACGTTCACCGACTCCAACGGCTACTTCAAGCCCGGCCTCGACTTCTACGACGACGGCGCCGGCAACCAGGGCCAGGCGAAGATGCTCCAGAGCTTCGCCGCATCGCACAACGTCAAGCTCGTCGCCGTCTCGATCGGCGGCAACAACTTCAACTTCGGCAGCGTCGTACAGAGCTGCGTCGCCGACTTCCTCGCGTCGCCGTCGTGGTGGCCGGACTACTGCAACGACGACTCGTCGGTGACCGCCAACTTCACCGCGAGCAACATCAGCGCGCAGACCACCGCGATCAAGAACGGCCTGCTCAACATCGCCACCGCGATGCGCAACGCCGGGTACGCCGACGGCCAGTGGACGCTGCTGGTGCAGGACTACATATCGCCCATTCCGGGCGGCGCGGCGTTCCGCTACTCGCAGTCCGGCTACACGAGGCAGAGCACCGGCGGCTGCGGCTTCTGGAACGCCGACGCCGACTGGGCCAACAACACCGCGCTGCCCGACATCAACACCGCGGTCAAGAACGCCGTGACCGCGACCGGCCTCGGCAACACCAAGGTCCTGGAGCTCGCGACCGCGTTCAACGGACGGCGGCTTTGCGAGAACACCGTCGGCCTGCTGGAGGAGAAGGCGCTGACGTCGTGGACCAACGCCGGCGCCGTCGACAAGACCGAATGGATCAACCAGATCCGCACCGTCTCGACCGCGACCACCGACTACTACATCCAGGAGTCGCTGCACCCCAACTACTGGGGCCAGCTCGCGCTGCGCGACTGCCTGCGCCAGGCCTACAACAACGGCACGCCCCGCGGCGGCACCTGCACCCGGACCGGCACCGGCTTCGACGGGTACGGCGACCCCGTGATGACTCTGGCCTGACCCCACCTCGGTCGAGTGTGACGAACCTCGTCTTCTCAGTGGCTGAGAGGACGAGGTTCGTCGCACTCGACGAGGGGGTGGGTGGGAGAAGGGAGAATGGACATGTGACTGCGTCCCGGCCCGGCCCTGACCCTGACGTACTGCGGGAGATCGAGCAGCGGGTGCTGTGGCTCGCCACCCGCATCGTCGACGCCGCGAACCACGACCGCGACACCGGCGACGGGGTCAAGGTCGGCGGCCACCAGGCCAGCAGCGCCTCGCTCGTCAGTGCCATGACCGCGCTGTGGTTCGCCCACCTCGACGCCGCCGACCGGGTCGCGGTCAAGCCGCACGCCTCCCCGGTGTTCCACGCGATCCAGTACCTGCTGGGCAACCTCGACCGCCACTACCTGCCGATGCTGCGCGCCCGCGGCGGCCTGCAGTCCTACCCATCGCGCACCAAGGACCCCGACCCCGTCGACTTCTCCACCGGCTCGGTCGGTCTCGGCGCCGCCGCGCCGCTGTTCGCGGCCGTCACCCGCCGGTACGTCGACGCGCACTTCGGCGCGCGGCCGCACAGCCGGTTCGTCGCCATCCTCGGCGACGCCGAGCTCGACGAGGGCAACATCTGGGAGGCCGTCGCCGACCCCGCGACCACCGGCCTCGGCAACGTCATGTGGCTGGTCGACTTCAACCGCCAGTCCCTCGACCGCGTCGTACCCGGGGTCCGGATCGACCAGTGGCGCGGCCAGTTCGAAGCCGCCGGCTGGCACGTCGTCGAGGTGAAGTACGGCGCGAAGCTGGCGCAGGCGTACGCACAACCCGGTGGCGAGTGCCTGCGCGACTGGATCGACGCGATGCCCAACGAGCAGTACCAGTCGCTGTTCGGCCTCGCCGGCGACGCGTTGCGCAAGCAGTTCCTCACCGACGCGCCGGCCGAGGTCGAGAAGTTCGTCCAGGACATCGCGGACGACGAGCTCGGGCCGCTCGTCACCGACCTCGGCGGGCACGACATCGGCGCGCTGCTCGACGCGTTCCGGCAGTGCGACGCCGTGGCCGACCGGCCGAGCGTCGTGTTCGCCTACACCGTCAAGGGCTGGGGCCTGCCGATCGCCGGCAACCCGCGCAACCACTCGGCCCTGCTCACGACCGAGCAGGTCGACGCGATGCGCGCCGACCTCGGCCTCACCGCCGACACCGAGTGGGACCGCATCGACCCCGCGTCACCGGCCGGCGTGTGGGTCGGCGTACGGCGCGAGGCGCTGGCGCGACCGCACCGCGAGCCGCACCTCGCGATCACGGTGCCGGCCGAGACCGGTGTCCGTGCGGCCAAGCCGATCTCGACGCAGGAGGTCTTCGGCCGCGTCCTCGTCGACCTCGCCCGCGACGAGCAGGTCGCGCCGTACCTCGTGACCACCGCACCGGACGTCGCGACCTCGACCAACCTCGCCGGGTTCATCAACAAGACCGGCGTGTTCGCGCCGACCGAGCTCAAGTCGTGGAGCGACGACCGGATGCTGCGCTGGACGCAGTCGCCGGGCGGCCAGCACATCGAGCTCGGCATCTCGGAGATGAACCTGTTCCTGCTGCTCGGCCAGCTCGGCCTGTCGTGGGACCTGTCGGACCAGCCGCTGCTCGCGGTCGGCACGGTGTACGACCCGTTCGTCCTCCGCGGCCTCGACGCGTTCCTCTACGGCACCTACTCCGGCTCGCGGTTCGTCGTCGCCGGCACCCCGTCCGGCATCACCCTTGCGCCGGAGGGTGGCGCGCACCAGAGCACCATCACCGCGTCGGTCGGGCTCGAGCTGCCCGGCGTCACGTTCGTCGAGCCGGCGTACGCCGTCGCGCTCGACTGGCTGTTGTGCGACGCGCTCGGCAGCGTCGCCGAGGGCAGTGTCGCCGAGGGCAATGTCGCCGCCGGCCGCGACGGCGCGTACTACTTCCGGCTGTCCACCCGGCCGGTCGACCAGGCGCCGTTCGCCGCCGCGCGCGAGCGGCTCGGCGACGCCGTACTCCGCCGGCAGGTGCTCGCGGGCGCGTACCAGCTCGTCCAGGCCGAGGTTCGTGGCGCCGGCGACGCGCCGGTCGTGCACCTCGTCGGCAGCGGCGCCGTCCTGCCGGAAATCCTTGCGGCGCAAGCAGAACTCGCCGACGAAGGCATCGCCGCGCACGTCGTCGACGTGACCAGCCTCGACCGGCTCTACCGCGGCTGGCAGCGCACGCTGCGCCAAAGTGTGCGGACCGCGACGGCGCCGAGCCTGGCCGGCGTGCTCCGCGCGGCGTTCCCGCAGCGCGCGCCGGTCGTGACCGTGCACGACGCCGCGTCGCACACGATGGCGTGGCTCGGCTCGGCGCTCGGCGTGCCGTGCGTGCCGCTCGGCGTCGACGAGTTCGGCCAGTCGGGGAGCGTGGCGGAGCTGTACGAGCTGCACGACCTGCTGCCCGGCAGCATCGTCAACGCGGCGCTCGCGGCGCTGTCGCTGTTCTGACCGTTCTCACCCGAGGGTCAGCAGGAGCTGACCGGTCGAGCTAGAACGTCATTCGGTATGCGCCGACGCCTTGCTCTCGCTGTCGCTATCGCCTCCGCCGCCACGCTCGCCGTACCGTCCGTGGCCGCGACGAAGTCGCACCCCGCGAAGTACCACGTGACCATCACGCGGACCGAGTACGGGATCCCGCACATCGTCGCGAAGGACTTCGGGTCGCTCGGCTACGGCTACGGCTACGCGTTCGCGCAGGACAACCTCTGCACGATGGCGGCGGACTACGTCACCGTCGAGGGCGCGCGCAGCCGGTGGTTCGGCCCGTCCGCGTCGTACACCATGCAGGGCAACGGCGTCACCGTGAGCAACCTCGACTCGGACATCTTCTGGACCGAGGTGCGCCAGTCGCACGCCGTCGACGCGCTGCTCGCGGTCAAGAGCGGGCCGAACGCGCTCGCGCCGCAGGTCCGCCAGGCGGTCGCGGGCTACGTCGCCGGCTACAACCGCTGGCTGCACCACGTCGGCGGCGCGAACGGCGTCAAGGATCCCGCCTGCCACGGCGCGGGGTGGGTGCACCCGATCACCACGCGCGACGCGTACCTGCGCTTCTACCAACTCATCCTGCTCGCGGGGCAGGACGTCGTCATGCCCGGCATCGCCGAGGCGTAGCCGCCGAGCGCGTCGAACCCGGTGCCGGCCGCGCGCATCGACGCGGCCAAGGCGGCGAACCTGCTCGCGGTCGGCTGGCACCGCGCGATGGGCGGCCTCGGCTCCAACGCGGTCGCCGTCGGCAAGGCCGGTACGGCGGACCACACGCACGGGCTGCTGCTCGGCAACCCGCACTTCCCGTGGACCGACACCGAGCGCTTCTACCAGGCGCAGCTCACCATCCCCGGCACCATCGACGTCACCGGCGCCTCGCTGTTCGGCGTGCCGGTCGTGCTGATCGGTCACAACGCGACGATCGCGTGGAGCCACACCGTGTCGACGGCGTTCCGGTTCACGCCGTACCAGCTCACTCTCGTCCCGGGCCAGCCGACGCAGTACCTGTACGACGGGACGCCGACGGCGATGCAGCCGCGCGACGTGTCGGTGACGGTGCGCGGCTCCGACGGCAAGCTGTCGACGGTCAAGCACACGTTGTGGTGGACGCGGTACGGGCCGGTGTTCAACTCGATCCTCGGCATCCCGCTGCCGTGGACCGCGACGACGGCGTTCGCGATCCGCGACGCCAACGCCGACAACTTCCGCGTCTTCAACCACTTCCTGTTCACCGACATGGCGAAGTCGACCGCGGACGAGCTGCGGATCCTCGACAAGTACGAGGGCATCCCGTGGGTCAACACGATCGTCGCGGACAAGACCGGGCACGCGCTCTACGCCGACATCGGCGCGATCCCGAACGTGCCGAACTCCCTTGCACAGCAATGCAATACGGCGCTCGGCGCGGCGACGTACCAGTTGCTCGGGCTACCGGTGCTCGACGGCTCGACGTCGTCGTGCAACTGGCTGACCGACAAGGACGCGGTCGAGCCAGGTTTGTTCGGCCCGTCGCACCTGCCGCACCTCGCGCGCTGGGACTACGTGACCAACTCGAACGACTCGTACTGGCTGTCGAACCCGGCACAGCCGCTGACGGGGTTCGCCCGCATCATCGGCACCGAGGGGACGCCGCGCTCGCTGCGCACTCGCGTGGGTCTCGTCATGACCGCCGACAACGCGAAGCGCGGCTTCACGCTGAAGCGCATGCAGGACGAGGTGTTCGGCGACGAGCAGTACGCCGGCATGCTCACTCGGTCCGACCTCGTGTCGATGTGCAAGCAGTACGCCGCGGTCGGTTACCTGCCGACGTCGTCGGGCCAGCCGGTGGCGATCGGCGACGCGTGCACGGTCCTCGCGAAGTGGGACCTCAAGGAGACCCTCGGCTCGCGCGGCGCGATCCTGTTCCGGCGGTTCTGGGACCGGCTGAGCGGGTCGACGCAGAACACCGCCTACGGCTACAGCGGCGTCACCGCGCCGTACTGGAAGACGCAGTTCAACGCGAACGACGCGGTGCACACGCCGGCCGGGCTGAACACCAACGACCCCGAGGTGCCGACCGCGCTGGGTGACGCGATCTCGGACCTGAACGCCGCGCACCTGCCGCTAGACGTCACGGTCGGCGCGGCGCAGGGCATCACGAAGAACGGCGTGCGCTACCCGATCCACGGCGGCACCGGCGACCCCAACGGCGACTTCAACGCGATCTGGACCAACTGGGTCGCCGGCAAGGGCGTGGACACGCCGAGCGGCGGCTCGTCGTTCGTGCAGGTCGTGACCTGGGGGAGCGGGCCCTGCCCGGTCGCGCGGACGATCCTCACGTACTCCGAGTCGACCGACCCGACCGACGCGCACTACGCCGACCAGACCGCGCTGTTCTCGAAGAAGGCGTGGGTGCGCGACCGCTTCTGCGCCGGCGACATCAAGAACGCGCCGGTGCACCAGGTCACCCACCTCGTCGGCAGCTAGCCGGGCTCGGCGCGGGAGTTGTCAGCGGCACCGGGGGCTATAGCCCCCTGACGTGCTGACAACTCGCGGGGCGGGGCGGGAGGAGCCGGGGCACCGGACGGCGAATGTCGCTTTACCGAACAGCATTCGAGCTTGGAGAGCCATGCGCCCGCGCTTTCTTGCCGTCGCCGCCGGCGGCATCGTCACCGCCGCCGCAGTCGTCACCCCGCTCGTCGCCACCGCGGCGAGCACCGTCACGACCACCAACGGGTGCGTGACCAGCGTCCCGGACCCGGGCAGCACGACGCCGGTCCAGATCTGCTACTCGCTGTTCGAGCCGGCCGGCGCGAGCCCGACGAGCAAGGTGCCGCTCATCTTCCACAGCCACGGCTGGGGCGGCTCGCGCACGACCGACCCGACGTCGTCGGAGGTCAAGCCGTACCTCGACGCCGGCTACGGCGTCCTCTCGTTCGACCAGCGCGGCTTCGGCCAGAGCAACGGCGGCAAGGCGTACGTCGAGAACCCCGACGTCGAGGGCCGTGACGTCGAGAAGCTCGTCGACCTCGTCGCGCACCTCGACTGGGTCGTCCAGGACGGCCCGGGCGACCCGCGGATCGGCGCGGTCGGCGGCTCGTACGGCGGCGGCTACCAGTTCGTCAGCGCGTTCCGCGAGATCGCCGACACCCACAAGCAGGTGTTCGACGCGCTCGCTCCGCAGATCACCTGGTGGGACCTGAAGCAGTCGCTCGCGCCGCAGGGCGTCGCGAAGACCGAGTGGGACTCCGCGCTCACCGCGGCCGGCGCGCAGGCGCTGCCGCCGCAGGTGCTGCAGGGGTTCGCCGAGTCCGCGGCCACCGGCACGTGGACCGACGGCAGCATCCCCGGCACCGTCAACCTCGACGACTTCTTCGCCAAGAACGGGCCGAGCTGGCAGGTCTCCCAGGGCCGGCACATCGACGTACCGGTGTTGTTCGGCCAGGGCATCACTGACGAGCTGTTCCCGCTCGACCAGGGCCTGAAGAACTGGGCCAACGCGCTCACCCCGCGGGCCCGCGAGAAGAGCATCTTCATCGGCTACAACGGCGGCCACGTGCTGCCGAACGCGTACCCGCTCACGGTGCAGCCGAGCAACGACCCGTGCAGCGCGCAGCTCACCGGCGGCAAGAACTTCGCCGCGCTGACCGTCGAGTTCTTCAACCGCTACCTCAAGCACATGAAGGTCGCGCTGCCGGGCCTCGACGCCTACCACCTCGCGACCGCCGCCGGCACCTGCACGACGACCAGCGCGGTCACGCCGAACAAGAGCTACGACGTCGGCACGGTCGCGACGCCCGAGCTCGCCAGCCCGGCCATCGCCACGAAGATCGCCGACGGCCCGCTGCGCGTCGCCGGCACGCCGTACCTGTCCGGGACGGTCACCGCGGCCGGCGTGAACAACCGCGCGTTCTACGCGCTCGGCATCGGCACCAGCGTCGCCGACGCGAAGATCGTGCAGGGCGACATGTACCCGTGGAGCTCGATGCTGCCGGTGGCGTCCGCGCCGGTGAACATCGAGCTGCCGTCGGTCGCCGTCGACGTGCCTGCCGGGCAGTCGCTGTTCCTCATCACGGCGGCGACGAACGACATGTACGCCGGCTTCGGCAGCCGTACGCCGGGCGCCGTGCTGATCCAGAACGCGAAGGTCGCGCTCCCGCTCGTGAGGTAGTGGCGGGCGCTAGTTCGACGGGTCGGGGACGATGCGGATGTAGGGCTTCGGCTCTTTCCAGTCGCCGAAGATCTGCTTCGCCTCGTCGTTCGACACCGAGCCGGCGATGACGACGTCCTCGCCCTTCTTCCAGTCGACCGGCGTCGCGACCCGGTGCGCCGCGGTGAGCTGCATCGAGTCGACGACGCGGAGCACCTCGTCGAAGTTGCGGCCGGTGGTCATCGGGTAGACGAGGATCAGCTTGACCTTCTTGTCCGGGCCGATGACGAACACGTTGCGCACCGTCTGGTTGTCGGCCGGCGTACGGCCTTCGCAGCTCTCGCCCGCGTCGGCGGGCAGCATCCCGTACGCCTTCGAGACCGCGAGGTCGGTGTCGGCGATCATCGGGTAGTTGGGCCGTGCCCCTTGGGTTTCCTCGATGTCGTCGGCCCACCGCGCGTGGTTGTCGACGGCGTCGACGGACAGGCCGATGATCTTCACGTTGCGCTTGTCGAACTCCGGCTTGAGCTTCGCCATCCGGCCGAGCTCGGTCGTGCAGATCGGGGTGAAGTCCTTCGGGTGCGAGAACAGGATCGCCCACGAGTCGCCGACCCACTCGTGGAACCGGATGGTGCCCTCGGTGGTCTCGGCGGTGAAGTCCGGCGCGGTCGCACCCAGCGAAAGGCCCATCTCGGTACTCCTCTAGTCGGCTGTGCTTTGTGGTTGCCTCGTTGCGGCCCGACGCTACGCCTGCACCCGGCGGTCCGGCCAGGCCCACCTGTCGGTCGCGGCGCAGATCGGGTCGAGCAGCCCGCGGACGGAGTGCCCGACCCGCACCAGGTGCAGCTCCGCGTCCGGCCAAGCCTGGGCCAAGAGCCACGGCACGTCGGGCGGACCGCTGATGTCGAAGTTGCCGTGCGCCAGCACGCCGGGGATCCCATGCAACCGGTGCGCGTTGTCGAGCAGCTCGGTCGGCCCGAGCCATGCCGCGTGCGAGAAGTAGTGCGCACACAGCCGGGCGAACTCGACCCGGTGGTCCCGGTCGGCCCAGCGCGGGTTCGGCGTCCAGCCTTCTTCCAGGGACACGACCGCGTCCTCCCACGCGCACCAGCTCGCCGCCGCCTGCTCCCGAACCTCGTCCGCGACGTCGTCACCGTTGAGGATGCGGTCGTACGCCGCGACCAGGTCGCCGTCGCGGTCGCCGGCCGGCAGGAAGTCGCGAAAGCGTTGCCATTGCTCGGGAAAGAACCGCCCCGCCTCGTGGTAGAGCCAGTGCACGTCTTGCGGCCGGGTCATCGTCACCGCGACCAGTGCCAGCTCGGTCACCCGCTCAGGATGGCGCTCGGCGTAGGCGAGGGCGAGGGTCACGCCCCACGACCCGCCGGCGACGAGCCAGCGCTCGATGCCGAGATGCTCGCGGAGGCGTTCCATGTCGGCGATCAGATGGTGCGTGGTGTTCGCGTGCATCGACGTACGGAGGTCGCTCGCCGGGGGAGTGCTGCGGCCGCAGCCGCGCTGGTCGAACGCGACGATCGGGTAGCGCTCCGGGTCGAACCAGCGCCGGTGGCCGGGTCGCGACCCCTGCCCCGGCCCGCCGTGCAGCACGACCGCCGGCTTGCCGTCGGGGTTGCCGGCGACGGCGTAGTAGGTGCGATGTCCGTCGCCGACATCGAGGAAGCCGTCGTGATATGGCTCACTGGCCGGGTAAGGCTGCACGTCGCGACGATAAGCTCCACTCGCATGGAGCACGTCGACGTCCTCGTCGTCGGTGCGGGGCTGTCCGGCATCGGCGCCGCGTGCCACCTCAAGCGCAACTGCCCGGACAAGACGTTCGCCGTCGTCGAGGCGCGCGACCGCATCGGCGGCACCTGGGACCTGTTCCGCTACCCGGGCATCCGGTCCGACTCCGACATGTACACGCTGGGCTACTCGTTCAAGCCGTGGACGCACCCGAAGGCGATCGCCGACGGCTCGACGATCCTCGGTTACATCGAGGAGACCGCGCGCGAGTACGACGTCGTCGACGCGGTCCGGTTCCGGCACCGCGTGGTGCGCGCGCACTGGTCGACACCGGACGCGCGCTGGACCGTGGACATCGAGCGCGACAGCGACACCGTCACGATGACGTGCAACTTCCTGCTGATGTGCTCCGGCTACTACCGGTACGACGAGGGCTACACGCCGGACTTCCCCGGGGCCGACGCGTTCCGTGGCCGACTGGTGCACCCGCAGCAGTGGCCCGACGACCTCGACTACGCGAACAAGTTGGTCGTCGTCGTCGGCAGCGGCGCGACCGCCGTCACGCTCGTGCCCGCGATGGCCGAGACCGCCGCGCACGTGACGATGCTGCAGCGCAGCCCGACGTACGTCGTGTCGCTGCCGGCCCGCGACGCCGTCGCCGACCTGCTGCGCAAGGTGCTGCCGGAGCGGTTCGTCTACCCCGCGGTCCGGTGGAAGAACGTGCTGCTGGCGATGTTCAGCTACCAGTTGAGCAAGCGGCGGCCGGGCGCGATGAAGGCGATCATCCGGCGCGGGCTGGAGAAGAGCCTCCCCGACGGCTACGACATCGACACGCACTTCACCCCGCGCTACGACCCGTGGGACCAGCGGTTGTGCGTCGTACCCGACGGCGACCTGTTCCGCGCCATCCGCAGCGGTCGCGCGTCCGTCGTCACCGACACGATCCAGACGTTCACCGAGGATGGCGTACGGCTGTGCTCCGGCGCCGAGCTCGACGCCGACATCGTCGTCACCGCGACCGGCCTCAACATGCTCGTGCTCGGCGGGATGCGGGTCACCGTCGACGACCGCGAGGTGAAGTTCTCCGAGACCGTCGGCTACAAGGGCATGATGTTCAGCGGCGTGCCCAACCTCGCCGCGGCCGTCGGCTACACCAACGCGTCGTGGACGCTGAAGTGCGACCTCGTCGTCGAGCACGTGTGCCGGCTGCTCAACTACATGACCGAGCACGGGCACTCGACGGTCGTGCCGCGCTGGTCCGCGGGCGAGCTGCCGGACAACCCGTTCATCGACCTGGCGTCCAACTACGTGCTGCGCTCGCTGCACGAGTTCCCGAAGCAGGGCCACCGTGCGCCGTGGCGGCTCTATCAGAACTACGTCCGCGACGTGCTGCTGCTCAAGCGCGGCCGGGTCGACGATCCGGCGCTCGCGTTCTCCTGAGTTGCGCCGCGGCCGCGGTTGCGTTCTCTTCTGATGTGAACCGTTTCCTCGCGCTCCTCTGTGCTGCCCTCGCCGGCGTTGCCGCGCTCGTCGTACCCGCGACCGGCGCGCCCGCGTCGGCTGTCGCGTCGGCTGTCGCGTCGTTCGGCGTCGTCGCCCTCGTCGACACCGGCATCAACCCGTACAACGCGGTGTTCCGCGACCGCTCGCCGCTGGCGCAGCGCTACCCGGGGACGTACCTGCCCGGCTACCCGAAGCACGTCCCGGCGCTGCGGCTGACGCTGAACGCGCCGTCGTACGCGGACGCGCTGCGCGCCGACTGCGACCGGGTCTGGAAGCACGTGCGGCTCGGCCAGCTCTACTGGATCCCGGGCACGAAGATCGTGGGCGCGATCAGCTTCAACCCGTCGCTCGAGATCGCGTGCGCGGGCATGGACTCGTCGTTGATCCTCGACTCGGCCGGGCACGGGACCATGACCGCGTCGCGCGCCGTCGCGACCGGGTACGGCGCGTGCCCGCAGTGCCGGATCGTCTCGGTGCAGGCGGTCAAGGACAACTTCGGTCTCATCACCCTGACCGACGACGCGGCGCAGGCGCGCCGCGGGGTCGAGTGGGCCGGCGCCAACAGTGGCTGGATCGACGCGCAGAGCAACTCGTGGGGACCGGCGGCGCCGTACGACCCGACCGGCCAGACCGGGATCCTCAGCGGCAGCTCGGCGCTCGCCAAGACGGTCGAGGCGGCGTCGCAACGGCAGCTCGCGTTCTTCGCGTCCGGCAACGGCGCGAGCAACCTCAACGCGCCGCCGCCGCGCCCGACCGTGGGCTACGCGCAGGTCGCGCCGTCGGCCATCGTCGTCGGCGGCGTCGACAGCGGGCACGTGCTCACCTGGCCGAACGTGCCGGTGCACCTCGCCGCCGACGCGTGCGACAACTGGGGCGCGTCGTACGACAGCACGACGGAGAGCACCGACACGACCGGCGGCGGCACGTCGGCGGCGTCGCCGTACGTCGCGGGCGGCGCGGTCGCCGAGCTGATCGCCGCGCGCCGGCTGCTCGGCGACCGGCGCACCGGCGTCCGCGACGGCGTCGTCGCGCAGGGCCGTGCCGGGGTGGTCAAGTCCGGGCCGCTCGCCGACGGCAAGCTCACCCTCGCCGAGTGGCGGCGCGTGGTGCTGACGACGGCGACGACGCGACCCGTCGCGCAGCCGAGCGACGGCCCGACCTGCCCGCAGACGGTCGGCCCGGAGTGGCACGCGCTGCCGGCGGCGTTCCCGGAGTACGTCGCGATCGGTTACGGCGTCGTCGACGCGCCCGCGCGGGCACTCGCGGCGAAGGTGCTCGCCGGCACCGCTCCGATGCCCGACCGCAGCGCGACCGACACGTTCTTCTCCGGGTACGACGCGGCGAGCCGCGCGGCATTCACCGCCTACAGCTCGTCCCCCTAGCCGGTCTCGTCCCCTAACGCCGTTGAGTGCGACGTTGTTCGTCTTATGAAGCGCTGAAAAGACGAGTTACGTCGCACTCGACGGTGGGGGTGGGGGCTAGACGGTGTAGCGGCGGAGGGCTTCTTCGTCGGTCGCTCTCACTCGGCCTTGCGCGGCGAGTAGTTGTAGGTGCGCGCCGGTCTCCGCGATCGCGAGCATCTGGTTGAACGGGTCGAGCTCGTCGACGGTCCGCAGCCGCCGGGTCCAGCGCAGCTCGCGGGCGACGTCGTACGCCGTCGTCGCGCCAGCCGCGACGGCGCGCTCGGTCTCGTCGAGGCGCGCGCCGTGGTGCGCGACCAACTCGTCGACCCGCGCGTGCACGCTGTCGGTCACCGCGCCATGTGCCGGCAGCAGCCGCGCGTCCGGCCGCGACCGCACCAGCGCGAGCGACGCGAGAAAGTCGCCGAGCGGGTTCGGCGACAGCACCGGCTCGAAGCCGATCGACGGCGTGATCGTCGGCAGTACGTGGTCGCCGGCGAACAGCAGCGCGTTGTCGAGGTCGTGGAACACGACGTGCCCGCGGGTGTGCCCCGGCGTGGGTACGACGGAGAGCGTGCGACCGCCGGCGTCGAGGTCGCCTTCGGTGAGCCACTCGTCCGGCAGCTCCCAGTCGGACCGGTGCGCCGGCCGGTCGTTGCCGGCGATCTGCTTGTCGAGGAAGTCGGCGAGGTCGACCGCGCCCATCGCGCGCAGTGCCGCGAGCTGCTGCTGCAGCGGCATCCGGTCGGGGTTCATCGTGATGTCGAGCGACGCGCGCTCGCCGGCCCCGAGCGCGACCGGCGTACCGAGCTCGCGGCGGAGCGCGACCGCCTGCGTGTAGTGGTCGCGGTGCACGTGCGTGACGAGGAACCGCCGTACGTCGTGCAGGGTGTGGCCGAGCGAGTCGAGCGCGGCGACCAGCAGCTCGCGCGCCTCCGGGATCGACCAGCCCGAGTCGACCAGCACGAGACCGTCGGAGGCCGCGAGCACGTAGACGTTGACCGCGCGCAGGCCGTCGTTGGGCAACGGCAGTGGCACCCGGTGCACGCCCGGGGCCACTTCGAACGCGCCGCTGTCGGTCCACTCGCTCATCGCGAGTCCAAACTTAGGCGGCGGCCGGGTCCGTCGGCATGGCGGGGCTGCCCG
>JAVEEI010000155.1 GCA_030840525.1 Frankiaceae bacterium | reverse complement strand
CCTCGACGCGGCTGACGAGGTCGTCGGGCATCTCGATGTACTCCGCGGTGCGGCCGAGCACGAACTCGCCCGGGTGCACGACGAAGGGCTCGTCCTCGGCCAGCTCGACGTGCTCGGTCAGGCCCTGCGGCGGGTCGGCCAGGTCGATCGACTCCACGCGGAAGTTGTGGAAGACGCGAAACGACGGCCCCAGCTTGAGGTCGATGCTGGCCGGCTGGATCATCGAGTCGTCGAACGGGTCGATCTTCACTCGCCCTTCGGCGATGAGCCTGCGGAGGGTGCCGTCGGAGAGGGCCGCCATGGCGGCGGCAGTCTACGGGTGATGCCGGGCGCCGGCGCGGGCGACGACCGCGGCGGGCGGCCGGACGCGCGGCGGCACGGGGGCGGCGCCGGGGGCGCCGTGCGGGCCGCGGTGGCGCGGGTGGCGCGGCAGCCGCGGGCGATGCGGCGGCTTGACCCCGCCGTCGCCGCCGCTGGGCGCCTCCTCGTCCTCGGGCGCCTTGGCGGCCCAGTGGACGATGTAGAGCAGCGCGGCGATCGGCACCTTGAGCGCGACCATCAGCCAGACGAACGTCCACCCCATTGAGGGCGAGGCTACCCGTTTTGCTGCCTCCGCCGCGGGTAGGGTTGCGGGATGGCGCGCGAAGCGCACGGCGGGGGGTTGTTCGGACCGGATTCGGTGACGTGGCGGGTCAATCGGGAGGCCGTCCTGCTGGCCGGCGGCGCACGCGCGCTGATCCTCCAGGTCAGCCATCCCTCGGTCGCCGCGGGGGTCGCCCAGCACTCGGACTACGACACGGATCCGTGGGGCCGGCTGTACCGGACGCTCGACCTGACGACGAAGATCACCTTCGGCGACGCGGAGACCTCCGACCGCGCCGCCCGGATCCTGCGCGGCGCGCATCACCGGGTCAACGGCGAGCGGTCCGACGGCGCCTCCTACGACGCGCGCGACCCCGACCTGCTGCTGTGGGTCTGGGCGACGCTCGTCGAGAGCTCGCTGCTGATGTACACCCGCTACGTCCAGCCCCTCGGGCCCGCCGACGTGGAGCGCTACTACGCCGAGCAGCAGCGCTTCGCGGTCGCCTGCAGCGTTCCGGAGGGCCACTGGCCGTCCGGCCACGCGGCGTTCATGGACTACTTCGACACCACGGTCCGGGACGCGCTGCACCCGACCGACGACTCGCGCGCCATCGTCGACTCGGTCATGCACCCCAGCCTGCCGCTGCCCGTGCGGCCGGTGTTCGACCTGGTCAACCTCGCCACGGTCGGCCTCCTTCCCCCTGTTCTGCGCGAGCGGCTCGGGCTGAGCTGGGGGCCCAACCGCGAGCGGCTGCTCGCCGCCTCCACCGCCGCGACCCGGCGCGCGCTGCCGCTGCTACCCGGCCTGCTGCGCGAGTTCCCGGTCGCCCGGCGCGCCAGCAGGCGCGCGCGGCAACTCGCGGCGTAGCCGGGCCCGGCGCACCCGCTTGCGCCCGGCAATAACATCGCGGCCGGAGAGGAGATCCACTGGGCAGGCAGGCCGGCCCGGCGATGTTCGGGCGGATCGCGACGGCTGGTGCGCTGGTTGCGGCATTGATCGCCGTGGGGTTCGTCGTACTCGGCGGACGATCGAGCTACCGGGTGCATGCGGTGCTCACCGACGCGGGCCAGCTCGTGGGCGGCAACCTCGTCACGGTCGGCGGTGCGACGGTCGGCAAGGTCGAGTCGATCGACCTGACCCACGACAACCAGGCCCGGGTGACGCTGCGCATCGACGACGGGTCGCTCGCGCCGCTGCACGAGGGCACGACCGCGACGATCCGGTCGACCTCGCTCTCGGCCGTGGCCGGGCGCGTGGTCGCTCTGGCCCCGGGCCCGAACAACGCGCCGAAGATCCCCGACGGGGGCACGATCGGCGCGCAGGACACGCACTCGATCGTCGAGATCGACGAGCTCCTCAACTCGCTCGACGCGCAGACGCGATCGGCGCTGCAGGGCGTCGTCCACGGCAGCGCGGTCTCCTACGACGGTCACCTCGCCGCGGCCAACGCCGGGCTCCAGGCCCTCAGCCCGGCGCTCTCGGAGACGGTCAAGACGACCGACGAGCTGCTGGCCGACCAGGGCACGTTCGAGCGCTTCATCGTCCAGGCGTCCGCGGTGGTCGGTGCGGTCGCGGGCCGGCGCGGCGACCTCGAGACGGGCATCGCCGACGCGGCGGCGGCGGCCGACGCGGTCGCCTCGCGCACCCAGGCGCTGACCGACGTGCTCACGCGTGCCCCCGGCGTCCTGCGCCAGTCGAACTCGACGCTGGTCGACGTGCGCTCGGCGCTGGGCGACCTCGTGCCGGCGCTGCACGAGGCACGCCCCGTCGCACCCCGGGCGGCCCGGCTGATCGAACAGCTCGCGCCGCTGCTGCCGCGCGTGGCGCCGGTGGTGCGCGACGTCGAGGGCCTGCTGCCCGACCTGCGCGGCACGCTGACCCAGCTGCCGGCCACCGAGAAGGTCGGCCGGCCGGCACTGGCCGCGGCGTCGGCCGCGCTGCAGTCGGCCTCGCCGATCGTGGCGGCCGCCCGCGCCTACACCCCGGACCTCGTCGCCGGCCTGCTCAACGGCTTCGGCGGCACGACGGGCTCCTACTACGACGCCAACGGCCACTTCGTGCGCATCGCGCTGATGGGCAACCCGGCCGCGCTGCAGGGCATCGGCGCGCTGCTGCGCCCGCCGGCAGGCTCGCCCGCGGGCGTCGCGGACTTCCGCTCGGGCGTGGTGGCGCGCTGCCCCGGCGCCGCGGAGCAGCCC
>JAVEEI010000143.1 GCA_030840525.1 Frankiaceae bacterium | reverse complement strand
GAAGGGGAGCCCCGTCGAGCGCATCCTCGACTTGGGCGCGGAGGAGGACCCCGAGGTCTTCAACATGGCCCACATGGGGCTGCGCCTCGCCGCCCGCGCCAACGGCGTGAGCAAGCTTCACGGCGATGTCAGCCGGCAGATGTTCGCCAGCCTGTGGCCGGGCTTCGACAGCGCGGACGTGCCGATCTCGTCGGTGACCAACGGCGTGCACGCGCCGACGTGGGTCGCGCGCGAGGTCATGGAGCTGGCCGCGCGCGAGATCGGCCCCGAGCTCGTCGAGGAGGCGCAGGGCTGGGAGGGCATCGTCAAGGTGCCCGACGACGCGATCTGGGCGACCCGCCGGGTGATGCGGGCGCGGCTGGTCGAAGAGGTACGGCGCCGGCTGCGCGAGTCGTGGCTGCAGCGCGGCTCGTCCGAGGGCGCGCTCGGCTGGATCGACGCCGCGTTCGACCCCGACGTGCTGACGATCGGTTTCGCCCGGCGGGTTCCGTCGTACAAGCGGTTGACGTTGATGCTGCGCGACCCGGAACGGCTCACCCGCCTGCTGCTCGACCCCGACCGCCCGGTGCAGATGGTCATCGCCGGCAAGTCGCACCCGGCCGACGACGGCGGCAAGGCGCTCGTGCAGCAGATGGTGCGGTTCTCCGACGACCCGTTGGTGCGGCACCGGATCGCGTTCCTGCCCGACTACGACATCGGGATGGCGCGCTACCTCTACCACGGCTGCGACGTATGGCTGAACAACCCGTTGCGGCCGCTGGAGGCGTGCGGCACCTCCGGCATGAAGAGCGCGCTGAACGGCGGGCTCAACCTGTCGATCCGCGACGGCTGGTGGGACGAGATGTACGACGGCGCGAACGGGTGGGCGATCCCGAGCGCGGCCGACGGCATCGACCCCGACGTACGCGACGAGCAAGAGGCGAGCGCGCTGTACGACCTGATGGAGAACCAGGTCCGCGGTCGCTTCTACGACGTCGACCGCGACCGGCTGCCGCGGCGCTGGATCGAGATGGTCCGGCACACGTTGCAGTCGCTCGGCCCGCAGGTGCTCGCCAGCCGGATGGTGCGCGACTACGTCGTCGAGCTGTACGCGCCGGCCGCGCGGTCGTCGCGCGAGCTGGCGAGCGACGGTTACGCCGGTGCGCGCGAGCTGTCCGCGTGGTCGCGTCGCGTCCGCGCGGCGTGGCCCCACGTCCGGGTCGCGCACGTCGAGACCAGCGGTGTCGCCGATGCGCCGGAGCTCGGCCAGCAGCTCGACGTGCGCGCGGTCGTCGACCTCGGCGGGCTCGCGCCGGGCGACGTGCGTGTGCAGGTCGCGTTCGGCGCGGTCGACGAGAACGACGAGCTGCGCCGGCCGGAGTTCCTCGAGCTGACGTGTCACGAGCAGGTCGAGTCGACCTGGCGCTACGAGGGCTCGGTGCGGCTCGACCGGCGCGGTGCGTTCGGCTACACCGTACGGGTGCTGCCGCAGCACCCGTCGCTCGCGTCGCCGGCCGAGCTCGGCCTCATCGCCGTACCGGTCGAGAGCACGGCGTACACCGCGATCTAGAGGGCCCGTAACAGCAGCGCCGACCGCGGCGGCATCGTCAGGACGGCCGACACGTCGACGTGCCCGCCCGGCGCGAGCGCGGGCTGCGCGGTGTCGAGCTCGATCGCGTACGCCGACGCCCACGGCTGACCGGGCAGCCGGACCTGCACGGCGTCGTCGCCGGCGTGCAGCAGCCACAGGAACGAGTCGTCGACGATGCGCTCGCCGCGCGGCCCGCGGGTGCGGATGCCGCGCCCGGACAGGTACATGCCGACGGTGCGCAGGTCGCCGGCCGACCAGTCGGCGTCGCCGAGCTCGGCGCCGTCGGGTCGGAACCACGCGAGGTCCTTGACGCCGTCGTCGAGCCGGTGCCCCTCAAAGAACGCGCGCTGCCGGAACACCGGGTGCGTACGGCGTAGCTCCACCAGCCGGGCAACCACGTCGATCAGATCCGACTGTGCGGCGGACCAGTCGAGCCAGGACAGCTCGTTGTCCTGGCAGTACGCGTTGTTGTTGCCGCGCTGCGTGTGCGCGAGCTCGTCGCCCATCCGCAGCATCGGCACGCCGGTCGACAGCAGCAGCGTGGTCAGGAAGTTGCGCATCTGCCGCGCCCGCAGCGTGGTGACGTCGCGGTCGTCGGTGTCGCCTTCGACCCCGCAGTTCCACGACCGGTTGTCGTCGTTGCCGTCGTTGTTGCCCTCGCCGTTCGCCTCGTTGTGTTTCTGCTCGTACGAAACGAGGTCGCGCAACGTGAAGCCGTCGTGGCAGGTGACGAAGTTGATGCTCGCGTACGGCTTGCGGCCGTCGTCCTGGTAGAGGTCGCTCGACCCGGACAGCCGCGACGCGACGCCGGCGACGCCGTTGCCGTCGCCGCGCCAGAAGTCGCGGACGGCGTCGCGGTACTTGCCGTTCCACTCGGTCCACAGCGGCGGGAACTCGCCGACGAGGTAGCCACCGGGCCCGAGGTCCCACGGCTCCGCGATCAGCTTGACCCGCGAGAGCACCGGGTCCTGCTGGATGATGTCGAAGAACGCGGACAGTTTGTCGACGTCGTGGAAGCTGCGCGCGAGCGCCGACGCGAGGTCGAACCGGAAGCCGTCGACGTGCATCTCGGTGACCCAGTAGCGCAGCGAGTCCATGATGAGTTGGAGCACGTGCGGCTGCTGCGCGTTGAGCGTGTTGCCGGTGCCGGTGTAGTCGAGGTAGTAGCGCGGGTCGTCGTCGCGCAGCCGGTAGTACGTCGGGTTGTCGATGCCGCGCAACGACAGCGTCGGGCCGGTCTCGTCGCCTTCGGCGGTGTGGTTGTAGACGACGTCGAGGATCACCTCGATGCCGGCGGCGTGCAGCGCGCGCACCATCGCCTTGAACTCGCGCACCTGCTCGCCGCGCGAGCCGCTGGCCGCGTACGCCGCGTGTGGTGCGAAGTAGCCGAGCGTGTTGTAGCCCCAGTAGTTGGACAGGCCGCGCCGCAGCACCGCCGGCTCGCTGACGAAGTGGTGCACCGGCATCAGCTCGACCGCGGTGACGCCGAGCCGTCGCAAATGACTGATCGGTGCCGGGTGGGCGAGCCCGGCGTACGTGCCGCGGATCTCCGGCGGCACGTCCGGGTGGCGCGCGGTGAAGCCCTTGACGTGCAGCTCGTAGATGACCGAGTCGGCCCACGCGACGTGCGGCCGGTGGTGGTCTTCGCCCCACGGGAACGGGTCGTGCACGACCACCGACTTCGGCACGTACGGCGCGGAGTCGCGATGGTCCTGTGTCGTGTCGTCGCGGTTGGCGACGTAGCCGAACACCGCGTCGTCCAGCGTGAACTCGCCGTCGAGGGCGAGCGCGTACGGGTCGATGAGCAACTTGCTCGGGTTCCAGCGCAGACCGCGCGCGGCGTCGTACGGGCCGTCGACGCGGAATCCGTAGCGCTGCCGCGGGCCGACGCGCGGAAGGTAGCCGTGCCACACGTGGTAGGTGACCTCGTCGAGCTCGACCCGCGACTCGGTGCCGTCGTCGTCGAACAGGCAGAGGTCGACCGACTCGGCGGCCGGTGCGAACAGCGCGAAGTTGGTGCCCTCGCCGTCCCACGTCGCGCCCAAGGGGAACGGGCTGCCGGGCCAGTGCACATCGCTACCCTGCCACGTACCCTGCCACCCATGGCTGACTTTGTGACCCTCGAGGTCGACGGCGGCGTCGGCACGATCCGCCTCGACCGCCCGCCGATGAACGCGCTCAACGCCCAGGTGCAGGAGGAGCTGCGGGCCGCCGCGCTGGAGGCGTCGCAGCGGCGCGAGGTGCGCGCGGTCGTCGTCTACGGCGGGCCGAAGGTGTTCGCGGCCGGCGCCGACATCAAGGAGATGGCGACGATGTCCTACACCGACATGGTCGACCGGTCGGCCGGGCTGTCGTCGGCCTTCACGTCGGTGGCGAAGATCCCGAAGCCGGTCGTCGCGGCGGTCACCGGCTACGCGCTGGGCGGCGGCTGCGAGCTGTCGCTGTGCGCCGACTACCGGGTCGCGGCGAGCGACGCCAAGCTCGGCCAGCCGGAGATCCTGCTCGGCGTCATCCCCGGTGCCGGCGGCACCCAGCGGCTGGCCCGGCTGGTCGGCCCGTCGAAGGCCAAGGACCTCTGCTTCACCGGCCGCTTCGTCGGCGCCGAGGAGGCGCTGCGGATCGGGCTCGTCGACGTCGTCGTACCGGCCGAAGAGGTGTACGACGCGGCGCACCGGTGGGCGGCGCAGTTCGCGACCGGGCCGGGGTACGCGCTGCGGGCGGCGAAGGAGGCCATCGACGCCGGGCTGTCGGTCGACCTCGACACCGGGCTGGCGATCGAGCGGCAGCAGTTCGCCGCGCTGTTCGGCACCGAGGACCGCACGATCGGCATGCAGTCGTTCATCGAGAACGGGCCGGGTAAGGCGGAGTTCGCGAATAGGTAAACCGGTTTCGAACTGTCGGTGCCCACGGGTACCGTGCAAACAGTGTTCAACGGGGCCCGCTACCGCTCGCTCTACGGGTTCCGCCACTACCTGCGGCCGTACCGGTGGCAGATGTGGGTGATGTTCGTCGCGGCGTTCGCGATGGTCGCCGCCGCCACCCTCGTGCCGCTGGTGATCAAGGCAGCCGTCAACGGCCCGATCGCGCGCGGCGACCGCGGTGCGCTGGTGCCGGTCTTCTTCGCCGCGCTCGGCCTCGGCGTCGCCGAGTGCGTGCTGATCTTCGTCCGCCGCTACATACAGTCGATCGCCGTCCTGCAGGTCGAGACCAACATCCGCGACGACCTCTACCGGCACCTGCAACGGCTCGCGGTGGCGTTCCACGACCAGTGGCAGACCGGGCAACTGCTCTCGCGCGCCACGACCGACCTGTCGTCGATCCGCCGCTTCCTCGGCTTCGGCGCGATCTTCCTGGTCGTCAACGTCGTGCAGTACGTCGCCGTGTGCGCGCTGCTGATCGCGACGTACCCGCCGCTCGGGCTGATCGTCTCGGCGATGACCGTGCCGGTGATCTGGCTGGCCCGGCGGTTCGGCAATGAATACTCGCTGCTCGCCCGCCGGGTGCAGGACCAGCAGGGCGACCTCGCGACCGCCGCCGAGGAGGCCGCGAGCGGCATCCGGGTGACGAAGGCGTTCGGCCGCGGCACGCTGCTGCACACGCAGTTCGTCCGCCAGGCCGAGGTCGTCCGCGGCTCGGCGCTGGAGATGGTCGCGCTGCGCGGCCGGTTCTGGTCGCTGCTCGAGCTGATCCCCAACATCGTCATGGCGCTGGTCGTGCTCGTCGGCGGCCTCGCCGTCGCGCACCACTCGATGTCGCTCGGCGCGCTGGTCGCGTTCACTACCCTGCTGGTGCTGCTGCAGTGGCCGATCATCGACATCGGCTGGATCCTGTCGATGGCACAGGAGGCCGCGACCGCGGCCGACCGGATCCAGGAGGTCTTCGCGACCGTCCCGGCCGTCGTCGACCCGCCGGTCCCGGCGACGCTGACCGAGCCGCGCGGGCGGCTGCGGTTCGAGCACGTCTCGTTCGCGTTCCCCGACGCCGACGAGCCGACGTTGCGCGACATCGACCTCGACCTCGCGCCGGGGGAGACGCTCGCGATCGTCGGTGCGACCGGTTCCGGCAAGACCGCACTGACCGCGCTGCCGGCCCGGCTGTACGACGTGACTGCGGGGCGGATCACGCTCGACGGCGTCGACATCCGCGACCTCGCGCTGGCCGACCTGCGGGCGCGGATCGCGACCGCGTTCGAAGACCCGGTGCTGTTCTCGATGAGCGTGCGGGAGAACCTCGTCCTCGGCCGGCCGGACGCGACCGACGAGGAGATCGAGGCGGCGATCGACCTCGCCCAGGCCGACTTCGTGCACGCGCTGCCGTGGGGCCTCGACACCCGCATCGGCGAGCAGGGCCTGTCGCTGTCCGGCGGGCAGCGGCAGCGGCTCGCGCTCGCCCGCGCCGTCCTCGCCCGCCCGGCCGTCCTCGTCCTCGACGACCCGCTGTCCGCGCTCGACGTGCACACCGAGGCGAAGGTCGAGGCAGCGCTCGCGCGGGTGTTGCGCGACACCACCGCCATCGTCGTCGTGCACCGGCCGTCGACGGTCGCGCTGGCCGACCGGGTCGCGCTGCTCGAAGACGGCCGGATCACCGCGGTCGGCACGCACAGCGAGCTGATGCGGTTGCCGGCGTACGCCGAGGTGCTCACCGTCGACCCGGACGACGTCATCTCCGCGGGGGTGCCGCGATGACGACGACCTCGGTCGACCAGTGGCGCGGCGTCGCGGCGGAGCAGCAGGAAGACGTCGCCGCCAGCCTGTCCGTGCTGTTGCGCCGCCGCACCCGGCAGCTGCTCGGCGGCCTGCTCGCGCCGCACCGGCGCGCGGTCTGGGGCTACACCGCCGCGATCGTCGTCAGCGTCGCGGCGTCGATGGCGATTCCCGCTCTCGTCGGCATCGGCATCGACCGCGGCATCCCGGCCGCGCGGCACGGCGACGACGTCCCGCTGGTCGTCGTCGCGGCCGTCATCGTCGGCTGCGCGCTGCTGCAGGCCTGGCTCTACCGGACCTTCGTGCTCGGCACCGGCCGGATCGGCCAGCGCATCCTGCTGGAGCTGCGGCAGCGGGTTTTCCAGCATTTCCAACGGCTTTCGCTGGCGTTCCACGAGCGCTATACGTCCGGCCGGATGATCTCGCGGCTCACCTCCGACATGGACACGATCAGCTCGATGCTCGACGCCGGCCTCGACACGCTCGTCACGGCGGTGCTGTCGATCGTCACCGTCGGCACCGTGCTGCTGGTGCTCGACTGGCCGCTCGGGTTGGTGTCGCTCGCGTCGTTCGTGCCGTTGCTGTGGCTGTCCCGGTGGTACCAGCGGCGCTCGACCGCGGCCTACCGCCGTACCCGCGAAGCGATCGCGCTGGTGATCGTGCACTTCACCGAGTCGCTGCGCGGCATTCGCGCGGTGCAGGCGTTCCGGCGCGAGCCGCGCAACAACGAGATCTTCGCCGAGCTCAACGAGGACTACCGGCGGACGACGACCGACTCGTTCCAGTTGCTGACCGTCTACTGGCCGGGCATCCGGTTCATCGGCAACGTCACCACCGCGGCGGTCCTGCTGATCGGCGGGCTGCGGGTCATCGGCGGTGACATGAAGGTCGGCGTGCTCGCGTCGTTCGTCCTCTACCTGCGCCGGTTCTTCGAGCCGATCGCGGACGTGAGCCAGTTCTACGACTCGTTCCAGGGCGCGGCCGCGGCGCTGGAGAAGCTCGCCGGTGTGCTCGACGAGCAGCCGTCGGTCCCGATGCCGTCGCGGTCGGCGGCGCTGCCGGACCCTGCCAACGACGGCGGGGCGTGGCGCGGCGCGGTCGAGCTGCGCGACGTCACGTTCGGCTACCGCGCCGACGCGCCGGTGCTGCAGGGCTTCGACCTCGCGGTGCCGGCCGGGCAGACGGTCGCGCTGCTCGGCGAGACCGGCGCCGGCAAGAGCACCATCGCGCGCCTGCTGGCCCGGTTCTACGACCCGGTCGACGGCGAGGTGCTGGTCGACGGCGTGTCGTTGCGCGACCTCGCCGAGCCCGACCTGCGCCGCGCGGTCGCGATGGTCACGCAGGAGTCGTTCCTGTTCACCGGCTCGGTCGCCGACAACATCGCGTTCGGCCGGCCGGAGGCGACGCGTGAGGAGGTCGAGGCGGCCGGGCGCGCGGTCGGCGTCGACGTCGTCGTACGGCGGCTGCCGGACGGCTGGGACTCGACCGTCGGCAAGAACGGCGCGAAGCTGTCGGCCGGGCAGCGGCAGCTGATCGCGCTCGCCCGCGCGGTGCTCGCCGACCCCGCCGTACTGATCCTCGACGAGGCGTCGTCTTCGCTGGACGCGCCGACCGAGCGGCTGGTGCAACGTGCGCTGTGCACCGTCCTCGCCGGCCGGACCGCGCTGATCATCGCGCACCGGCTGTCGACGGTCGGAATCGCCGACCGGGTGCTCGTGCTCGATGGAGGCCGGATCGTCGAGGACGGCACCCCCGCGCAACTTCTCGAAGCCGGCGACGGCGAGTACGCCGCGCTGCACCGCCAGTGGCTCGAGTCGCTGCTCTAGCCGCGCCGCTTTGACGGCCGGTGGGTAGCTCCTGCTGGTCTGGATCGGCCGCGGAGACCAGCAGGTGCTACCCGCTGCTGTCGGCCGCCGGGGCGTGGCGCTCCAGGAACGCGTAGACGTCGGTCGTGTCGACGCCGGGGAAGGTGCCCGGCGGCAGGGCGGCGAGCAGGTGGCTGTGCGCCCGCGCCGACGGCCACGCGTTGCCGGCCCACTTGCCGGACAGCTCCTCCGGCGGCCGGCGGCAGCAGGTCGCGGCCGGGCATTCGGACTTGCGCCGCCGCTGGGTGTCCGAGCCGCGGAACCACTTCGCGTGCTGGAACGGCACGCCGACGGTGACCGCGAACTCGCCGCCGGGGCCGGGCTCGACGTGCGACGTACAGAAGAACGTCCCGGTCGGCGTGTCGGTGTACTGCGTGTACGTCGCGTAGCGGTCGGCCGAGCCGAACACCCGACGCGACGCGAACTGCCGGCAGGCGAGCTGCCCCTCGATCGCGCCGGTCGCGTCGGTCGGGTACGTCAGCCCATCGTTCTCGTACGCCTTGTAGATCGTGCCGCTCGCGTCGGTGCGGGTGAAGTGCACGGTGAGCCCGAGGTGGTGGGTCGCGAGGTTGGTGAACCGATGCGCCGCCGTCTCGTGCGACACCGCGAACACGTCGCGCAGGTCCTCCATCGACAGCGCCCGATCCCGTTTCGCCTCAAGGAGAAAACGTACGGCGGCGCCCTCGGGGACGAGCAGCGCGGCCGCGAAGTAGTTGGCCTCCACGCGCTGGCGCAGGAAGTCGGCGAAGTCGACCGGGTCGGTGTGGCCGAGGGCGAAGTGTCCCAGTGTCTGGAGTACGACGTAGCGCGGGTCGTGGCCGGCCGGCCGCTGCGGCAGGTAGATGCGCCGGTTTGCCGTATCGGCGATCGACCGGGTCGACTCGGGCAGGTCGGTGACGTGGTGCAACGTGAAGCCGAAGTGCGCGGCCAGGTCGGTGATCGCGCGTTGCGGCAGCGCGCCCGTGGTGTGGCCGACCGCGCGTAGTGCTGCGTCCGCCGCCGACTCGGCCTCGGCGAAGTAGTTGTCGGCGCGGCGCATCTGCCGGCGTAGCTCGACGTTGGCCCGCCGCGCGGCCTCCGGGGTCGCGGCGAACCGCTCGTCCCGGCGGCGCAGCTCGGCGTGCAGCGCGACCACGTGCTCCAGTACGTCGGTCGGGATCCGCGGGCCCGGCCGCAGCGGCGGCAACCCGAGCGACGGGTACGACGGGTCGCGCTGGGCGCGTTCGAGCGCGATCTCCAACGACGCCCGCCGGCTCGGCGCCTCGGGGCGGAGCAGCTCGTCGACGGGCACGTCGAGCCGGGTGGCGATCGCCTGGAGCAGCGACAGCTTCGGCTCGCGCCGGCCGTTCTCGATCATCGACAGCGCCGACGTCGCGCCGCCGACCGCCTCCGCGAGCTGGGCCAGCGTGAGGCCGCGGCTGCGGCGGGCGTGCCGGAGCCGTTGGCCCAGCACCACGAGATCCAGGGTGACCTCCGCCACGATCTTCACTCTAGTAGAAGAAATGTAAAAGTTCACACCGAGCGAGGTTCGACAACTCGCATGGCAGACAGCATAGTGAGCAACACATCCGGAAGTTCACTCGTTTTTGCAGAGGAGCGATCCACACCAATGTCCAGCATGCAAGACCAGGCCAAGGCACTCCAACAGGAGTGGGAGACCGACTCGCGCTGGAAGGGCGTCAACCGCGACTACACCGCTGACGACGTCGTCCGGCTGCGCGGATCCGTGCAGGAGGCGCACACCCTCGCCCGCAACGGAGCCGAGAAGCTCTGGAACCTCATCAACTCCGACCACTACGTCAACGCGCTCGGCGCGCTGACCGGCAACCAGGCGGTCCAGCAGGTCCGCGCCGGCCTCAAGGCCATCTACCTGTCCGGCTGGCAGGTCGCCGGCGACGCCAACCTCGCCGCGCAGACCTACCCCGACCAGAGCCTCTACCCGGCCAACTCGGTGCCCGCCGTCGTACGCCGGATCAACAACGCGCTCAAGCGCGCCGACCAGATCACCTGGTCCGAGGGCAACACCGACACCGACTGGTTCGCGCCGATCGTCGCGGACGCCGAGGCCGGCTTCGGCGGCGTCCTCAACGCGTACGAGCTGATGAAGGCGATGATCGACGCCGGCGCCGCGGGCGTGCACTGGGAAGACCAGCTCTCGTCGGCCAAGAAGTGCGGCCACCTCGGCGGCAAGGTGCTGATCCCGACCAACCAACACGTGAAGACGCTGAACGCCGCCCGGCTCGCCGCCGACGTCGAAGGCGTGCCGTCGGTCATCGTCGCGCGCACCGACGCTCAGGCCGCGACGCTCATCACCAGCGACGTCGACGAGCGCGACAAGCAGTACGTCACCGGCGAGCGCACCGCCGAAGGCTTCTACCGGGTGACCAGCGGCATCGACCCGTGCATCACCCGCGCGCTCGCCTACGCGCCGTACGCCGACCTGATCTGGATGGAGACGTCGAAGCCGGACCTCGAGGTCGCGCGGCAGTTCGCCGAGGCGGTCAAGAAGGAGTTCCCGGACCAGCTGCTCGCGTACAACTGCTCGCCGTCGTTCAACTGGAAGGCCGCGCTCGACGACGACACGATCGCGAAGTTCCAGCGCGAGCTCG
>JAVEEI010000137.1 GCA_030840525.1 Frankiaceae bacterium | reverse complement strand
GCGATCACGTGGGCGCATCCGGGTCGGCACGGGACTGTGTTCGTGGCACAGAACGACGTTGTCGCCGCGATGGGGCTACCGGCCGGGTGCACGCAGCTTAACGTCACTTTGCGAATCACTGTGGCGGCCAACAGCGACCCGGTGGAGGTCGAGAACGGTACCTCAGGCGCACACGTCCCTGGCGACAGCGGCATGCTAGTGCCGCTGGCCGCGTCTCACGGGCTCGCCTTTACCTTTTAGCTTGGCCGCCATCGGTCCGATCTCACAGACCTCCACTTTGCTCACTTTCGCTGCCGCGATGCCCGCCGCCACCATCGAGCTGTGGCCAGCGAGCAGCGAGAGTCGAGCAAAGCGCGATACCACTGCGGCGAGCACACGAACGAGATGGGCGTCTCGTCATGCATCGAGAACTTTCGGCAGCGCGGCGGCCAAGCGGTCGTAGTGCTCCGGGGTGTTGTAGAGCTGGCCGCACATGCGGACGTACGTCGTACCGGCGTGCTCGGTGATGTGTGCGGTGACGCCATGGTCGGCGATCAGGCCGTACGCCACTTTCTCGCGTTCGGCGTCGGTGCCGAGGACGACGGGCAGCCGCACGATCCGGATCGCCGCGGTGAACTCGTCGGCGATCGCGACCTCGGTGCCGATCGCGTCCGCGACGGCGTGCGCGCCGGCCGTGACGACGTCGCGTTGGTACGCGCGGACCGCGTCCCAGCCGAGGCCGTCCCAGAAGTCGAGCGCCGCCGGGACCGCGAGCAACGGCACCGCGTCCGCCGTACCGGTCCAGTCGAACGCCTCGTGGTAACCGGAGGCGTAGCCGTGCGACGCGACCCGCGGCCGTACGACGTCCTGCCAGCGGGGCGCGACCACCAACCCGGCGCAGCCGCGCGGCGAGCACACCCACTTGTGCAGGTTGCCGACCCAGAAGTCGACGCCGAGCGCGTCGACATCGACGTCGACCTGTCCGGGCGCGTGCGCGGCGTCGACGAGGACGGGCAGCCCGCGCTCGCGCGCCGCCGCCGCCACCTCGGCGACCGGGAAGACGAACCCGGTCGGCGACGCGATGTGGTCGACGACGACGAGCTTCGTCCGCGCGGTCACGCCGGCCATGACGAGGTCGACGACCTGCGCGGCCGACGTCACGTCGACCGGCACGTGCTGCTCGACGACCTTGACGCCGGACCGGAGCAGCACGCCGAGCTGGCTCGCGACCGCGGGGTAGCGGTGGTCGGTCGAGACGACCTCGTCGCCCGGCTGCCAGTCGAGGCTCGCGAGCACGGTCGCGGTCCCGGCGGTCGCGTTGCCGACGAAGACGAGGTTCGCCGCATCGGTGCGAAGGAACGCGGCGACCCGCGCGCGGACCGCGTCCACCTGCGGCTGCCAGCGCCGCATCAGCATGTCGGTCGGGTTCGCCTCGATCTCGGCGCGGATGGCGGCGGCCGCGTCGGCGACCGGCCGGGGCAGCGCGCCGAAGCCGCCGTGGTTGAGGTACGCGATGTCGGGGTCCACCAGCCAGGCCGTCGGCGGCAGTTCGCTCATGCCCGTCAACGTAGCCGGGGCCTGGGCGGCGCCCCAGCCGGTGATCATGGCGTTGTACGGCTGCGAACACCATGATCACGCCGAAAACTGCTGCGAACGCCATGATCACGGACGTGGTCGACGCAGCCGACACGCGCGCGTGACGTCTGAGGCTTGTGTGGCCTGAGGGACTAGCCTGACGTCGTGGCTACGCGTACTCCGGCGCGGCCCCGACCGAGCACGCGCTCGTCCGGGCCGTCCACCCGTCCCGCCGCAGCCACCCGCGCGGCCCCGCGTACGCCGTCCCGCAAGCCGCCGGCGCGCAAGCCGGCCAGCCGCAAGCCGCAACGGCACGGCCCCGGACTCCCGGTCCGGCTGGTCCGCGCGCTCGTCCGGCTGCTGGCCGGCCTCTGGATGCTGCTCGCCCACGCGGCCGGCGGCATCGCCCGCCACCTCGGCAACGGCGCCCGCGACCTCGAGCCGGCGCAGCGTCGCGACGGCGTCGGCCTGGCCGCGCTCGCCGCGGCCCTCGTCGTCGCGGTCGGCGCGTGGGCGTCGGCCGGCGGGCCGGTCGGTCACGGCGTCACTATCGCCGTCCGCACCCTCGTCGGCTCGGCCGTCATGGTCCTCCCGCCGCTGCTCGGCTTCGCGGCGTGGCGGTTGCTGCGCACCCCCGCGACCGACGCCCCGCGCGGTCGCTCGACCGTCGGCTGGCTGGCCGCGAGCCTCGGCGCGCTCGGCGTCCTCGACCTGCTGCACGGCGACCCGACGACCGGCGCCGGCCGCCGCGGCGCCGGCGGGATCGTCGGCGTCCTCGCCGGGTCGCCGCTGAAGAGCGCGGTCACCGTCTACCTCGCCGTACCGCTGCTGCTGTTCGTCATGGCGTTCGGTCTCGTCGTCGTGAGCGGCACCCCGCTGCACGCCGTACCGCAACGCCTCCGCGGCCTGCGCCGTACCGCGTCCGACGACGAGACGGACGGCGACGACGCCGGTCTCGACATCGTCGCCGACGAGCCGGTGAAGAAGCGCTCGCGGCGCAAGGACAAGAAGGACGTCATCGACCTGACGGCCGCGGAGTCCGCGCCGTTCTCCGCGTCGCCGCTCGTCGCCGAGCCGGTGCCTATGGACCCGTCGATGCTCGACACCGGCCCGATCCCGATCGTCGTCCCGCCGGGCCCGGTCACCGAGGCACCGAAGAAGACAGTCCAGATGGCGCTTGGCGACGGCGACTACAAATTGCCCGCGCTGACGATGCTGCGCGAAGGCCCGGCCGCGAAGGCGCGGAGCAAGGCCAACGACGCGGTGATCGAAGCGCTCACCCAGGTCTTCGGCGAGTTCGAGGTCGACGCGTCGGTCACCGGGTTCAGCCGCGGCCCCACTGTCACCCGCTACGAAATCGAGCTCGGCCCTGCGGTCAAGGTCGAGCGGATCAAGCAGCTGCAACGCAACATCGCGTACGCCGTGAAGAGCCCGGACGTGCGGATCATCGACGTGATCCCCGGCCGGTCCGCGATCGGCATCGAGATCCCCAACACCGACCGCGAGATGGTCGCGCTCGGCGACGTACTGCGCAGCAGCATCGCGACCAACGACCACCACCCGTTGCTGGTCGCGCTCGGCAAGGACGTCGAAGGCAGGTTCATCGCCGCGAACCTCGCGAAGATGCCGCACATGCTCATCGCCGGTGCGACCGGCGCCGGCAAGTCGACCTGTATCAACGCGCTGATTACGTCGATCCTCGGCCGCGCGACCCCGGACCAGGTGCGGCTCGTGCTCATCGACCCGAAGCGGGTCGAGCTGACGCACTACCAAGGCATCCCGCACCTCATCACGCCGATCATCACCAACCCGAAGAAGGCGTCCGAGGCGTTGCAGTGGGTCGTCCGCGAGATGGACATGCGCTACGACGACATGGAAGCCGCGGGCGTCCGGCACATCGACGACTTCAACGCGAAGCTGCGGGCCGGCAAGATGACGCTGGCACCCGGCGACGACCGCACCTTCACGCCGTACCCGTACCTGCTCGTCATCGTCGACGAGCTCGCCGACCTGATGATGGTCGCGCCGCGCGACGTCGAGGACGCCGTCGTACGGATCACGCAGCTCGCCCGCGCGGCCGGCATCCACCTCGTCCTCGCGACGCAGCGGCCGAGCGTCGACGTCGTCACCGGGCTGATCAAGGCGAACGTGCCGAGCCGGCTCGCGTTCGCGACCGCAAGCCTCGCCGACAGCCGGGTCATCCTCGACCAGCCGGGCGCGGAGAAGCTCGTCGGCGGCGGCGACGCGCTGTTCCTGCCGATGGGGGAGAGCAAGCCGATCCGGCTGCAGGGGGCGTACGTCTCCGACGGCGAGATCGAGGCCGTCGTACGGCACTGCAAGGCGCAGATGGAGCCGACCTACCGCGACGACGTCACCGCTGGGGTCGCGGCGAAGCGCGAGATCGACGACGAGGTCGGCGACGACCTCGACCTGCTCTGCCAGGCGACCGAGCTGGTCGTCAGTACGCAGTTCGGGTCGACGTCGATGCTGCAACGCAAGTTGCGCGTCGGTTTCGCGAAGGCCGGCCGGCTCATGGACCTGATGGAGTCGCGCGGCATCGTCGGCCCGAGCGAGGGGTCGAAGGCGCGCGACGTGCTGGTCCGTCCGGACGAGCTCGACGCGATCCTGCTGACGCTGCGTGGCGACGCGTAGTCACCCGACTGCTCCTTTGTCGAGAAATCGGCACGGCGTCTAGACTCGGCGGTACGCCGGCATGGCCGGCCGTCCATCACGTCCCCAGGAGGCTCGGTCGCCGTGTCGGTCGGTGCTGACCTCGCCCGTGCGCGCGACGAGCGCGGCCTGTCGGTCGAGGACGTCAGCAGCGCGACCCGCATCCGCGCCGGTCTGATCCGCGCGATCGAGGCCGACCAGTTCGAGCCGTGCGGCGGCGCCGTCTACGCCCGTGGTCACATTCGCAGCATCGCGCGCGCCGTCGGGACCGACCCCGAGCCGCTCGTCGCCGAGTTCGACCGCACGCACGTCGAAGAGCCGGCGCCGGTCCCGGTCCCCAACCAGCCGACCGACCCCGACCTCGCGGCCCGGGCCGACCGGCGGCGGCCCAACTGGACCGGCGCGATGGCGGCCGCGCTGCTGGTGATCTGCGCGCTCGCCGGTTACGGCATCTTCAAGAACGGTACGGCGAAGCCGGGTACGTCGGTCGCCAACGACTTCCCGACGGTGCCGTCGCCGTCGACCAGCCCGACCTCCCCGTCGCCGCTCGCGTCGCCGCCGCCGACCGCCGTCGCGATGGTGCCGCCGCGCGACGCCGTCGTACTCATCCGGGTCACCGGCAGCAAGACGTGGCTGCACGTCGAGACGCTGACCCACCGGGTGCTGTTCTCCGCGATCCTCAACCACGGCGAGGCGCGCACGTTCCGCGACGCGCACGGCCTCACCCTCGTCATCGGCAACGCGCCGGCCGTGCAGCTCGTCGCCGACAGCCAGGACTTCGGGGTGCCGCGCTCGTCCGGCAACGTCGCGCACGTCACCGTGAAGCCGGCCGGCGACGTCACGTTCGTCTGACGTGAAGTCGGTAGCGCTCGTCTCACTGGGCTGCGCGCGCAACGACGTCGACTCCGAAGAGCTCGCCGCCCGGCTCGAGAGCGGCGGCTGGTCACTCGTCGACGACGCGGCCGACGCGGACGCGGTCGTCGTCAACACGTGCGGGTTCATCGAGGCGGCGAAACGCGACTCGATCGACACGTTGCTCGCCGCGCACGACAGCGGCCGCAAGGTGGTCGCGGTCGGCTGCCTCGCCGAGCGGTACGGCGAAACCCTCGCCCGCGACCTGCCCGAGGCCGACGCGGTCCTCGGCTTCGACAGCTACGCCGACATCTCCGCGCACCTCGACGCCGTGGTGTCCGGTCAGCGCATCGCGTCGCACGTGCCGCGCGACCGTCGCGCGCTGCTGCCGCTGACACCGGTCGAACGTCGCGACGCCGCGGCCGACGTCGGCATCCCCGGCCATGCCGGCGGCCCGCGCAACGTGCTGCGGCGCCGGCTCGGCGGCGGCCCGGTCGCGCCGCTGAAGCTCGCGTCCGGATGCGACCGGCGGTGCGCATTCTGCGCGATCCCGTCGTTCCGCGGGTCGTTCGTGTCGCGCGACCCGCAGGACGTACTCGCCGAGGCGTCGTGGTTGGCGACGCACGGCGTGCGCGAGCTCGTGCTCGTGAGCGAGAACTCGACGTCGTACGGCAAGGATCTCGGCGACCTCCGCGCGCTGGAGAAGTTGTTGCCGCAGCTCGCTTCGGTGCCGGGCATCGCGCGGGTGCGGGTGTCCTACCTGCAACCCGCCGAGACGCGACCGTCGCTGGTCGAGGCGATCGCGTGCACGCCCGGCGTCGCGTCGTACTTCGACCTGTCGTTCCAGCACGCGAGCGGCACGGTGCTGCGGCGGATGCGGCGGTTCGGCAACACCGAGCAGTTCCTCGACCTGCTCGCGTCGGTGCGTGCGCTGGATCCCGGCGCGGGTGCGCGCAGCAACATCATCGTCGGGTTCCCGGGCGAGACGCGCGCGGACGTCGCCGAGCTGTCGCGTTTCCTCGTTGCGGCGAGGCTCGACGCGGTCGGTGTGTTCGGCTACTCCGACGAGGACGGCACCGAGGCCGCTCAGATGTCTGGCAAGGTCGGTCGCGATGCGGTCGCGCGGCGCGTGGCCCGGCTCACCGATCTCGTCGAGGAGCTGGTCGCGCAACGGGCCGAAGAGCGCATCGGCAGCATCGTCGACGTACTCGTCGAGTCGGTCGACGACGACGGTGTCGTCGAAGGCCGGACCGAACATCAGGCACCGGAGGTCGACGGTACGACGACGCTGGTCGGTTGTGCCGGTGTCGCGGGCGGCGAGCTTGTGCGGGCGCGTGTTGTCGCAGCGAACGGCGTCGACCTGGTCGCGGAACCCGTCGCCGAGCCGGCCGCGCGATGACGCCCGGCACCCGGCTCGCCGCCGACCCCGCTGCGCAGCCGGCGCAGACCGCGCGAGTCGCGAACATCGCGAACGGCCTCACGTTGGTGCGGCTGCTGCTCGTCCCCGCGTTCGTCGCGTTGCTGCTCGCGAACGGCGGCCACTCGTCCGGCTGGCGGGTGTGGGCGTTCGTCGCGTTCGCGGTCGCGACCATCACCGACCTGGTCGACGGCGACCTCGCCCGTAGCCGCAACCTCGTGACCGACGTCGGCAAGGTCGCCGACCCGATCGCGGACAAGACACTGACCGGTGCCGCGCTGATCGGCCTGTCGTCGCTCGGCGACCTCGCGTGGTGGGTCACGATCGTCGTACTGGTGCGCGAGCTCGGCATCACCGGGCTGCGGTTCTTCGTGATCCGGCACGGTGTCATCCCGGCGAGCCGCGGCGGCAAGGTGAAGACGTTGCTCCAGAACGTCGCGATCGGTCTGTACGTGCTGCCGTTGACCGGCTTCGCCGGGACGGCGCGCTTCTGGCTGATGGGTATCGCGGTCGTGGTCACGGTGGTGACCGGCGGCGACTACGTCGCGCGCGCCGTGCGGCTGCGGCGTACCAGCGAGCGGGCCGCGATGAAACGCGCCCGCCAGGAAGCCGCGCGGCCGTGACACATCCGGTCGACGTCGCGGCGCAGGAGCAGGCCGCGCGGGTGCATGCGGCGCAGGTGCATGCGGCGTTGCTCCGGCGGGCGGCGACCGTCGCGGTCGCGGAGTCGCTCACCGGCGGCTTGCTCGGCGCGGCGCTCACGTCGACGCCGGGGTCGTCGGCGACGTTCCGTGGCGGGCTGGTCGTGTACGCGACCGACCTCAAGGAGACCGTGGCCGGCGTACCCGGACCGTTGCTGGATGCGGAGGGGCCGGTATCCGCCCACGTCGCGGCCGCGCTCGCCGCCGGCGCGCGGGACCGGCTCGGCGCGACGTACGGCGTCGGCGTCACCGGCGTCGCCGGGCCCGACCCGCAGGACGGCAACCCGGTCGGCACGGTGTTCGTCGCCGTGGCCGGCCCGGACGACGGCGAGGTGCGGGCGCTGGATCTGCCCGGCGACCGCGCCGGAATCCGTTCGTCGGCGGTCGCCGCGGCGCTCGATCTGCTGCTCGTTGTCCTCAGCCGCGACGGGAACGCTTCGGCGTCCACAAACGTTTGACGGTGCCAGAGACGCCGTCGCCGCGCGCGGGTACGCTCGGCATCTCCGGCTTGGTAGGACGACGAGGAGGTGGCCCGCATGGTGCTCTTCCGCCGGCTGCTCGGTGAGGTGCTCCGCCGCCACCGTCAGCGTCAGGGCCGCACTCTGCGCGACGTCGCCGCCGCGGCGCGGGTCTCCTTGGGTTACCTGTCCGAGGTCGAGCGCGGCGTGAAGGAGGCGTCGAGCGAGTTGCTGAGTGCGGTGTGCGAGGCGCTCGAGGTGTCGCTCGCCGAGGTGTTGCGCGAGGTCAGCGACGATCTCGTCGCGCTCGAGCGCCGCCCGCTGCGCCCGGTCGGCTTCGCCTCGTCCGTTCGGTCCGCGTCCGCTTCCGCGCGCCCGGTGGCCGGGGTCGCGCCGCTCGTCGCGGGTCGCGCGAGCGCCGCCGCGGTTGCGCATCGCGTCGGCGACGAGGGCGAGCGGGTCGCGGCGCCGTCCGCGGCGCTGACCGCTCCGCTGCCGTCCGGCGCGCCCTTGGAGTCCGGTGCCGCGTCGAGGTCCGCTGCTCAGTTGCGGTCGGGCCGGCCGGTTGCGTCGATGTCCGCCCGCGGCCTGCCCGTCGTCGCGGCGTGATTCCCGAGCACGCGCTCGCGACGGACGAGCCACCCGTTTCGGCCGAGCCGTCCGCGGCTCCGCGCCGCGCGCCCGGCGTGCGCAGCCGGGCCGGCAACGCGATGGAGCGCACCCGCTCGGCGGTGCTCGACGGCGCGGCCCGCGCGGTCGAGAAGCACGGCGCGCGCCGGGCGACGATGGGCGACATCGCGGTGCTCGCCGGGATCGCCAAAGGCACGCTGTACAACCACTTCCGGGCCAAAGACGCGGTGTACGCCGCGGCCGTCGAGGCCGCCGTGCGGTCGCTCGCCGAAGAGTGCGCGCTGGTGGCGCGCGACGACTTGGCCGAGGCGTTGGCGCTGGCCGCCGAGCGCATCGGCGGGCATCCGGCGCTGCGCCGGCTGGCGACCGACGAGTTGGCCGCGATAGCGGCGTTCGTCACGCCCGACGACGGGCCGACGTGGCGGCTCGCCCGCGACGGGGTCCGCGCGGTGCTCGATGCCGCGGGCCGGGTCTCCGACGCCGCGGCGGTCGACGTCGTGCTGCGCTGGCTGATCTCGTTCGTCGCGTTCCCGGGCGTCGAGCTGAGCCGCCAGGCGTCGCTCGTAGCGGCCGCCCTGCCGCCGGCCTCGCTGACCCACGGCGCGTAGCGGAGCTGCTGCGCAGGGTTTGCGCGAAGCCGCCGCACGTCGCGCGAACGGGCGCACGTCGCGAGTCCGCGTTTGCGTCAGGGCACGTAGCGGCGGTACCCGGCGGGCGCGGCGCGCCGGTCGCTCGCACGCATTGGCGTGGGAGCCGGGCCTTGCTGGCAGCGCGGGCACCAGTAGCTGATCCGCCCGTACGTCGGCTGCTCCGGCTCGGTCTGCATAGCGGTGCCGATCCGGCCGCCGCACCGGCGGCAGGGCTTGCCGGCCCGTTCGAACACCCAGTGCTCTTCGCCGCGGCGGAGGCTGCCCGTCGTCGACTGGTGCCAGTGGTCGCGGTTCGCGTGCAGCAGCCGGTGCGCGCGGCGGACCACGGCATCGAGATCCGCGACGTCGCCGACCGCGGTCCATGGCGTGACGCCGGACAGGAACAGCGTCTCTGCCTTGTAAAGGTTGCCGATGCCGGCGAGGTTGCGCTGGTCGAGCAGGGCCGGCCCGATCTCGCGGCCGGGTCGCGCGCGCAGGTTCGCGACTGCTCGGGCGGCGTCCCAGTCCGGCCCGAGCAGGTCCGGGCCGAGATGGCCGACCACCGAAGCCTCGTCGACGGTCGGTACGAGCTCGACGACAGGGAGCCGGTAGCCGACGGCGGTCCACTCCGCGTTGGCGAGGACTGCACGGACCTGCCAGTCCGGCCCGCCGGTCCACCGCGCGCCTGGCTTGTACAGGTGCCACGTCCCATCCATCCGGAAATGGGTGTGCAGCGTGCGGCCGGCATCGGTACGCATGAGCAGATGCTTGCCGCGACTCGCGACGTCGACGACGGTCTCGCCGGACAGGTCGACGGTCGCCAGCGCGGGGACTCGAAAGTCGGTGTGTACGAGCGGCCGACCGGCGAGCGCATCGCGCAGCCGCCGCGCGGCCAGCCATACGGTGTCGCCTTCGGGCACCCCGCCATTGTTCCCCGGCGTCAGTTCCCGCACGTCGCTCCGTACGTCGGTTCCGTACGTCGGTTCCGTACGTTGTTCCCGCCGAGGGCGTACGCGGGCGCGCGGGTGGCCCGCCGCACGCCAACGGCCGGCGGCATGCAGGCGAGAGGCGGCATGCAGAAACGCGGCGGCATGATGGCGGCATGACGATGCCAGCGCGAATCAACCTGGTGACCCTCGGCGTCGCGGACGTCGCCCGTTCGACGGCGTTCTACGCGGCGCTGGGCTGGACCCCGTCCGCGGGGTCGCAGCCGGAGATCACGTTCGTCCAACTGGGCGCCACCGTGCTGGCGCTGTTCGGACACGACGACCTTGCCGACGACGCACAGGTGCCACCCGCCGGGCAGCCGTCGTTCCGCGGCGTCTCGCTGGCGATCAACCTGGAGAGCGAAGCGGCCGTGGACGCCGCGATGGCGACCGCGCGTACCGCCGGCGCGACCGTGCTCAAGGCGCCCGAGACGGTCTTTTGGGGCGGATACAGCGGGTACTTTGCCGACCCGGACGGGCACCTGTGGGAGCTCGCGCACAACCCGCACTGGACCCTCGACGCCAACGGCACCGTGACCTTGCCGGACTGACGACCCGCTGCGGCTCAGGCGCGCAGCCGCAGCCCGCGCGGCGTCGGGCGGAACCCGGCGTGCTCGAGCGCCGACCCGAGCGGCGAGGTCAGCACGGCCTCGCCATCCGCCCGCTCCACCGCGAGCTTCCCGAGCATCCCGTCGCGGACGGCGAGCGCGAGTGCGTCTACCGCCGGTTGCAGCGAGGTGCTGTCGTCGGTCCACGACAGCAGCGACTTGCCGCCGCGCTCCACGTACAGCGCAAGGTCACCGTCGACCAGCACGACGAGCGCGCCGGCCTTCCGGCCGGGCCGGTGCGTACCGTCGTGTTCCGGCCATGGCAGGGCTGCGCCATAGGGGTTGGCGGGATCGGTCGCCGCTAGCACGAGGGCGGCGTCGTCCTCGGTGCCGCGGCGGCGTTCCCGCCAGCCGCCCGGCACGGGCGGCTGCCACGCCGACGGCTCGCGACGCGGTTGCGCCATCGCGCGCATCCGGTCGACCGCGCCGCCCATCGCGAACTGCGCGCCGCCCAGCCCCTCGACGAAGTAACCGCGCCGAGCCCGGCCGCTCTCCTCGAACGCCTTCAAGACCGGGTACACCGCTGCGTAGCCACCCGGCACATGCTCGGCCATCACCGCTCCGCGGGTGACGATGCCGTGCCGGTCGAGCAACGCCTCCGCGACCGCGTGCGCCCGCCTCGTCGCGTCCGTCTCCCGTGCCGGCAACCGGGTCCAGCGACCGGCTGCCGCGGGTGGTCCGCTGCGAATCGGCATCACCGGGCGGCCACGGCGAGCCGGTCGGGCGCGCGGCGCCGTACGCGTTCGCGTTCCGCCTTGCAGGTTGCGCAACGGCGTCATCGTGTCGTTCGTGACGTGGCCGGACCAGACGAGGTCCCACAGCGCGTCGGTGAGTGCGCGGTCGTCGAGCGACCCGACCCGCTCGGACAGCGTCCGGAAGAACAGCGCGCCGCCGCCTTCCAGTGCGTCGAGCAGCTGTTCGTGTAGCGGGGTCGTCACGGCGTCCGGGTCGGCGGCCGGCATGAGCAGCGGCGCGGTGTCGGCAACGTACAGCGACACCCAGCCATCGTTGCCCGGCAGCGACCCGTGTCCGGCCCACACGACGTCGCCGGTGCTCGTCAACTCGTCGAGCATCGAGGGCAGGTAGCCCGCGACGCGGGACGGCAGCACCACCGTCTCCAGCATCGACGCGGGCACGGCGGCGCCTTGGAGTTGCTCGATCGCGCGCGCGAGCCCCTCGAGCCCGCGGCCGGCATGCGGCCCGATGCCTTGCCACGCGGGCAGGAACCGGGCGAGTGCTCGCGGCGGAGCGGGCTCGACCTCCCGCCGGAGCTTCGCCAGGGAGCGGCGGCGCATCGCCCGCAACACCTCGGCGTCACACCACTCGAGGCCGACGCCGCCGGGCCGGAACTCGCCTTGGACGAGTTTGCCGGCCGACGCCAGCCGGTGCAGGCCGAGCTCGACCACGGCGAGGCCAAGACCGAACCGGGCCGCGATGTCGACGGCATGAAACGGCGCGTGCGTGCGGGCGTAGCGCGACAGCAGGTCGCCGAGCGGGTCGGCGACGGGCTCGAGGAAGGCGTGCGGCACACCGACGGGCGTCGGGGTGCCGAGCGCGTCGCGCACGCGCGCCGCATCCTCGACCGCGATCCATCGCTCGTCGCCGCCGATGCGGACGCGAAGCGCTCGGCTCGACTCTTCCAGCTCGGCCGCCATCGCCGCCGTCGCACCGCGCGCGATGAGCTCGTCGATGGTGAGGTCGCCGAGTAGCCGCAGCGTGTCGGCCACGTCCTCGGAGTCGCGGATGCGCCGGTCGTCGGTACGGCGCTGCAGTTCGGACTCGACCTCGTCGACCGCATCCGGGTCGAGCAACTCGCGCAGGTCCGCCGTACCGAGCAACTCGGCGAGCAGCGTCGAGTCGAGGGCGAGCGCGGCGGCTCGGCGCTCCGCCAGCGGCTGGTCGCCCTCGTACATGAACGCGCCGATGTAACCGAACAACAGCGAGCGCGCGAACGGCGACGGTTGTGCCGTCTCGACGTCGACGATGCGCACCGTGCGCTCGGCGACGTCGCGCATGAGCTGGACGAGGCCCGGAACGTCGAAGACGTCCTGCAGGCACTCGCGCATCGTCTCCAGCACGACCGGGAACGAGCCGTACTGCGACGCCACCGACAGCAACTGTGCGGACCGTTGCCGCTGCTGCCACAACGGCGTACGGCGGCCGGGGTTGCGCCGGGGCAACAGCAGCGCACGCGCCGCGCACTCGCGGAACCGTGACGCGAACAGCGCGGAGCCGCCGACTTCGTCGGTGACAAGCGGTTCGACGTCGTCGGGCTCGAAGACGGCGAGCTCCGGTGGCGGCGTCTCGTCGGTCTCGGGCAGCCGGATCACGATGCCGTCGTCGGTGTGCATCGCCTGCACGTCGACGCCGTAGCGCTCGCGCAGCCGCGCCGCCAGGGCCAGCGCCCACGGCGCGTGCACTTGGGCGCCGAACGGCGAGTGCACGGCGACCCGCCAGTCACCGAGCTCGTCCCGGAACCGCTCGACCACGATGGTGCGGTCGTCAGGGACGTGACCGGTCGCGGCGCGCTGCTCGTCGAGGTAGGCGAGGGTGTTGTCGGCCGCCCACTCGTCGAGGCCGATCGCACGTAGCTGGGCGCGGGCGTCGTCGCGGCTCCGCCGACCGATCTCGCGGACGAACGCGCCGAGCGCGCGGCCGAGCTCGACGGGGCGCCCCGGCGCGTCGCCGTGCCAGAACGGCAGCTTGCCCGGCTGGCCCGGTGCGGGGGAGACGGTGACGCGGTCATGACTGATGTCCTCGATCCGCCACGACGTCGACCCGAGGGTGAACACGTCTCCGACGCGAGACTCGTAGACCATCTCCTCGTCGAGCTCGCCGACGCGCGAGCCTTTGTCGCCGACGAGGAACACCCCGAAAAGCCCGCGGTCGGGGATCGTGCCGCCACTCGTCACCGCGAGCCGTTGGGCACCGGGCCGGCCGGTCAGGGTGCCGGTCATGCGATCCCAGACGATGCGAGGCCGCAGCTCGGCGAACTCGTCGCTCGGGTAGCGCCCGGAGAGCATGTCGAGGACCGCGTGCAGCGCGCTGTCGGGCAGGTTGGCGAACGACGCGGTCCGCCGCACCAGCGCGGCGAGGTCGTCGACGGACCACGGCTCCATCGCGAGCATGGCGACGACCTGCTGGGCGAGCACGTCAAGGGGGTTCCGCGGCAGCCGCAACGCCTCGATGCCGCCGTCCTGCATGCGCTGCGCGACGACTGCCGCGGGCAGGAGATCGCCGCGGTGCTTGGGAAACATCACGCCGTGGCTGACCGCGCCGACCTGGTGGCCGGCGCGACCGATCCGCTGGAGCCCGCTCGCGACCGACGGCGGCGACTCCACCTGGACGACGAGGTCGACCGCGCCCATGTCGATGCCGAGCTCGAGGCTGCTCGTCGCGACGACGCACGGCAGGTCGCCGCGTTTGAGCGCCTCTTCGGTGAGCGCGCGCTGCTCCCGGCTGACGCTGCCGTGATGAGCACGGGCGATCTCAACTGGCGCGCCGCGACTCGCGCCGGCCTGCGCCATCACGGTGGCCGGCGCTCCCGGTGGGGGAAACTCGTCGCCGCCGCGCCGCTCGTAGGCGATTTCGTTGAGCCGGTTGGTCAGCCGCTCGGCGAGCCGCCGTGAGTTCGCGAACACGATCGTCGACCGATGCGCCTCGACTAAGTCGACGATGCGCTCCTCGACGGCCGGCCAGATGGACCGTCGATTGTCGGGCCCGGCGGCGCTGCCGTTGCGGTCGTCCGCGACCACCTCGCCGAGCTCGGTCATGTCCTCGACCGGCACGACGACGTCGATGTCGATGGTCTTCGCCGCCGGCGGCTGCACCACGGTGACCCGCGCGGCGCCGCCGAGGAAGCGCGCGACCTCGTCGACCGGGCGGACCGTCGCGGACAGGCCGACCCGCTGCGCCGGCCGGTCGAGCAGCGCGTCGAGCCGCTCCAGGCTCAGGGCGAGGTGGGCGCCGCGCTTCGTGCCGGCGACGGCGTGCACCTCGTCGATGATGACCGTCTCGACTCCTCGCAGCGCCTCGCGGGCCTGGCTGGTCAGCAGCAGGAAGAGCGACTCGGGGGTGGTGATGAGGATGTCCGGCGGCCGGCGCGGGAAGGCGCGCCGGTCCTCGGCGCTGGTGTCGCCGGTGCGCGTGCCGACGGTGATGTCGCGCACCGTCTCGCCGAGCCTGGTCGCCGCATGCCGGATGCCGGCCAGTGGCGCTCGAAGGTTGCGCTCGACGTCGACCGCGAGCGCCTTGAGCGGAGAGACGTAGAGGACGCGGCAGCGGCGGGTGGGATCGTCCGGCGCGGGTCGGGTGAGGACTTGGTCGAGGCCGTGCAGGAACGCGGCCAGTGTCTTGCCCGAGCCGGTCGGAGCGATGACCAGCGCGTGCTCACCGCCGGCGATGGACTCCCAGGCGCCGGCCTGCGCCGCGGTCGGCGCGGCGAACGACGCCCGGAACCACTCCCGCGTCGGGGCGGAGAAACGGTCGAGGGCGTCCATGCGAACCATTCTTGTCCCGACCTCCGACATCCCCCAGCCCCGGCTGCGACCTGGGGACGGCGGGACCGGCGGTCGCAACTGTGGACGACGTACCGGGAAGAGTCAGGCGGCCCGCTGCGCCGAGAGCACGACGGCGCGGCCGCCGTACACCTGTACCGACCAGAGGAGGGTGCCGTCGGCGCGGAGCAAGCCGACCGGGCCGGGCGAGAACGCAGCGGTGGCGGCAGCGGTGCCGGCGTGCGCGTCGAGGCCGGACAGCTTGCCTCCGCCCGGGTCGCACCAGACGAGGTCGTCGCCGGTCGTGAGCGCGCTCACCGCGCCCGCGACGAACGTTCGGCGAGCCGTCAGGTCGGGCCGGTACGCCGCCACCGAGGCGGCGTCGGCGACGAAGAGCTGGTCGCTCCCGTAGGCAACGAGGCGCGCTCCCGGCACCGCGATCGTCGCGAGCGGCGTCAAGTCGGTCGCCGACAGCCGGTGCAGCACGGCGCCGTCGGTGCCGGACGTGACGACGTACACGCTGGTGCCGCCGATCGCCAGCGGGCGCGGCCCCGCGAGGCGGCCGGGCAGCACCCGCTCGACGGGCGGCGAGGTGGTGTTGGCCGTGTAGAGGCGCAGGTGCGTGCGGGTTCCGTCGTCGCTGGCCACCCACGCGCGCGGTCCGTTCGCGGTGACCACCGGGCCGGTTGCGCCGTCGGCGTCGCACGGCAGGGTGTAGGTCGAGACGGAGCTGCCGCTGTTCGTCTCGTGCAGCTCGAGCGAGCACGAGCGTGCGGTGCCGTTGGCCGGGCGTAGCGCGACCCACAGATGGCGCGGGGTCGCGGCGAGGTCGCTGACCGCGCCAGTCGGCATGCTCGTCACCCGTCTCGATGTCGCGTCGACCCGCGCCAGCACTCCGCTACCCGCCACCCAGACGACGCCGCCGGACACGGCCATCGCCGACGGGGAGCGCAGCGCAGTCGGCAGCGCGGTCGCCGGGCCGGACGTCCACGGCTCGGGTTTCGCGGTCACCACGTGGTCGTGCGGGGCTCGCGAGCTCCGGTGCAGCAGAGCCGGTGTCGCGACTGCCCCGACGGTGGCCGCGACCGCGACGACGGCCGTCGCGCTGGCAAGCCGCGCGCGCCGACGGCGACGGCGTACGCCGGTGTGCACCGCGTCGAGGGCGCGCGCGGGCACGCGGACGGTGAGGTGGTCGTCGGTCAGCAGGTCGCGTAGCCGGCGCTCCACGTCGACCGGGCTCGGGCCGCCGGTCATGTCCGGGCCGGCCATGTCGCCTCCGGCTTGCGTTCGGCGTACGTCTCGTCCTCGGCGAGCGCGGCCCGCAGCTTGGCCAGCGCCTTGCTTGCCTGGCTCTTCACCGTGCCCGGCGCGCAGCCGAGGGTGCGGGCGATCTGTTCTTCGGACATGTCCTCGTAGTAACGCAGGACAAGGACGGCGCGTTGCCTCGCCGGCAACGTTGCCAGCAGCCGCCACAGATCCGGGTCATGTGTCGCCGGATCGGCTTGACCTCGCGGTTCGGGTACGACGTCCACCAACGATTCGCGCCGTAGCTTGCGCCAGCGCGACGTCCGCCCGTTGACGATCGCGCGGCGGACGTACGCCTCCGGGTCATCGGTACGGCGCAGCTTCGACCAGCGGACGCCGGTGCGTTCGAGCGCGTCCTGCACCAGGTCGGCGGCGCTGTGCGGGTCGCCGGTGAGGGCGTAGGCGAACCGCAGCAACGCGGGCATGCGGGCCTGGACGAAGGCGTCGAACGCCTTGTCGTCTGCCTCCACGCGGACACCCCCGGCGCTGCGGTTGAGGGCTAGACGCGCGAACGCCGGAAAGGGTTGCCTCCGCCTCCTTGGCTAGCGTGGGCCGGTGCGCGTGACGGAGTTCTGGGACCGGATGCGCGAGCGGTTCGGGACGGAGTACGCCGACTCGGTCGCGCGTGACCAGGTCATCGGCGCGCTCGGCGACCGCTCTCCTTACGACGCGCTCGTCGCGGGGGAGGACCCCAAGGCCGTGTGGCTGGCGATCTGCGAGCACTTCGAGATCCCGGTGCGCGAACGGCACTAGCGCCCGCCCGTTGCGCAGTTCGCGCGCGCCCGGCGTGTCGCCTTGTTTCGAACAGGTGTTCGCCTACTGTGGAAACCACGCGGGTGTCCACAAGTCGCTTCCGGCAACGGATTTTGTCGCCGGGTCCGCCTAACGTCACCCGCGTCCAAGACCTACGGCCGAGGGGTGCACATGGCAGGGATCGACCGCGACAAGGCGCTGTCCACCGCGTTGGCGCAGATCGAGCGGCAGCACGGCAAGGGCGCGGTCATGCGCCTGGGCGACGAGACGCGCGCCCCGATCGAGGTGATCCCGACCGGCGCGATCTCGCTCGACGTCGCGCTGGGCATCGGCGGCCTGCCGCGCGGGCGCGTCGTCGAGATCTACGGTCCGGAGTCGTCCGGCAAGACCACCGTCGCGCTGCACGCCGTCGCCAACGCGCAGCGCGCCGGCGGCATCGCCGCGTTCATCGACGCCGAGCACGCGCTCGACCCGGAGTACGCCAAGGCGCTCGGCGTCGACACCGACGCGCTGCTGGTGTCCCAGCCCGACACCGGCGAGCAGGCGCTCGAGATCGCCGACATGCTGATCCGGTCCGGCGCCCTCGACATCCTCGTCATCGACTCGGTCGCCGCACTCGTGCCGCGGGCGGAGATCGAAGGCGAGATGGGCGACTCGCACGTCGGCCTCCAGGCCCGGCTGATGAGCCAGGCACTGCGCAAGATCACCGGCGCGCTGTCCAACAGCGGGACGACGGCGATCTTCATCAACCAGCTCCGGGAGAAGATCGGCGTCTTCTTCGGTTCGCCGGAGACGACGACGGGCGGCAAGGCGCTGAAGTTCTACGCCTCGGTGCGGCTCGACGTGCGCCGGATCGAGACGTTGAAGGACGGCCAGGACGCGGTCGGTTCGCGCACCCGGGTGAAGGTCGTGAAAAACAAGGTGAGCCCGCCGTTCAAGCAGGCGGAGTTCGACATCATGTGGGGCCAGGGCATCAGTCGCGAGGGCTCGCTCATCGACCTCGGCGTCGAGCAGGGCATCGTGCGCAAGGCCGGCGCTTGGTACACCTACGAGTCCGACCAGCTCGGCCAGGGCAAGGAGAACGCGCGGGCGTTCCTGCGGGACAACCCCGACCTGGCCGACGAGATCGAGAAGAAGATCAAGGAGAAGCTCGGCATCGGGGCGCGGCTCGACGCGCCCGCCGACGGCGAGGCGGTCGACGTGTCCGGGCTGGCCGCGGACAAGCCGATCGATTTGGTGCCCGACGCGGTGCCGGTCGACTTCTGATGCACGCCGCGGCGGTCGAGGGCGTGCCCGTGCCGGGTACGTCGACGTCGTCATCGGCGGCGGGTGCCTCCGTCGACGACGAGAGCGCCGCGCGATCGATAGCCCTGCGGCTGCTCGAGAGCCAACCCCGCACCCGGGTGGAGCTCGAGCGGGCACTGGCCCGTCGCGGCGTTCCTCGGGACGCCGCGACGGCCGTGCTCGACCGGTTCGCCGAGGTCGGGCTGATCGACGACGAGGCGTTCGCTCAGGCCTGGGTGACCAGCCGGCACACCGGCCGCGGGCTCGGCCGGCGCGCGCTCACCGTCGAGCTGCAACGCCGCGGCGTCGATGCGCAGACGGTCGCCGCGGCGGTCTCGGCCGTCAGCACGGACGACGAGGAGGTTGCGGCTCGGGCGCTGGCCGACCGGCGGCTGCGCACGATGGCGGGGTTGCCGGCGGATACCCGGATGCGGCAGCTGGTCGGGATGCTCGCGCGCAAAGGGTTCAGTCAGGGTCTCGCCGTACGGGTCGCCCGTGAAGCCATCGCCGCCGACGCTCTCGCCGCCGACGCTCTTGCGGACGACGCTTTTGCGGCCGACGCTGTTGCGGACGACGCTGGCGCGGCGCACGCGTAGACAGCGGCTGGGGCAGGGACGAGGGCGAGGCTGGGGCCCAAGCGGGGCGGCGGGCGCGGTTGCTGATCTTGGGCGCCCGGAGTTAGCCTTTCGTTACGAAGGAGCCCCGTCCGTGTCGTCTCCGCGTCACCGGACCTTTCATAGCGCGACCCCGACCCAGCACCATCCGACACCCGAAAGCGCACCACCGAAGCCATCGCCGGAGTTGGAGATCAGCTCCGGATTCGTGATCGCACGACGATCGTCGCGGCCTGACACCGCGGCGGCATTGACGGCCTCCTTGCCGCGTCAGCAGACGTACCCGCCAGCCGGGCGCGCCTGCGCGCACCAAGAGGAGGTGCGGCATGGCTGCCATCGTCGCGGCCCTGGTCGTCGTCGGAGTCCTCGTCGTCGCCCTCGTCGTCCTGTTACTCCGCGTCCTTGCCCGGCTCAACGCGCCGAGCACCACGAGCCCCCCGGGTCCCACGAGCGCCACGAGCCCCGCAAGCGCCACCAACCCCACGGGCGCGACCAGCGCCGGCGTCGCCGAGCCCGGACGACCAGCGGGCGGCGAGAGCGCGACCGATACCGCCGACCTCGCCGAGCTGCGCCGCCAGGCCGAGCGCGCCGCGGCCGACGTACGCCAGCACGCCGAAGCCGCGGCCGCCGAGATTCGCCGGGCGGCGGAGCAGGAGGCGGGCAAGGCGGTACTCGAGGCCCGCAAGGCTGCCGAGGCCGAGGTGGGCGCGCTCAAGGCCGAGGCTCGGACCCTCAAAGACGAGATGAACGAGCTCAAGTCCGACCTCGAGCGGCGCGAGCAGAGACTCGTCGAGCGCGAGGAGCGACTCGACGCCGAGCAGCGCCGGGTCGAGGCCCGCGACCGCGACCTGGCCGAGCACGAGCGGGCCATCGACGACAGGGTCGCCGCGCTCGAGACCGCCGAGGCCGACCGGGCCCGCGAGCTCGAGCGCGTCGCCGGCCTGACCGCGCAGGACGCCAAGGCCGAGCTCGTCAAGACCATCGAGACGCAGGCCAAACGGGAAGCCGCGCTCATCGTCCGCGACATCGAGCACGAGGCGAAGGAAGAAGGCGACAACAGAGCCCGCAAGATCGTCACCCTCGCAATCCAGCGGGTCGCGTCCGAGCAGACCGCCGAGTCCGTCGTCAGCGTCCTGCACCTTCCGAGCGACGACATGAAGGGCCGGATCATCGGCCGCGAAGGCCGCAACATCCGCGCCTTCGAAAGCACCACCGGCGTCAACCTCATCATCGACGACACCCCCGAAGCCGTGTTGCTCAGCTGCTTCGACCCCGTCAGACGAGAGGTCGGCCGGCTCACGCTGGAGAAGCTCGTCCTCGACGGCCGCATCCACCCGCACCGGATCGAGGAGATCTACGAGCGCAGCAAGCAAGAGGTAGAGCAGCTCTGCGTCCGCGCCGGCGAGGACGCACTCGTCGAGGTCGGCCTCACCGACATGCACCCCGAGCTGATCGCCCTGCTCGGCCAGCTCCGCTACCGCACGTCGTACGGGCAGAACGTCCTCAAGCACCTCGTCGAGTCGGCGCACATCGCCGGCATGATGGCCAGCGAGCTGCGGCTCGACCCGGTACTGATGAAGCGCTGCACCGTCCTGCACGACGTCGGCAAGGCGCTCACCCACGAAGTCGAGGGCAGCCACGCCATCATCGGCGCCGAGATCGCCCGCAAGTACGGCGAGCACGAAGACGTCGTGCACGCGATCGAGGCACACCACAACGAGGTCGAGGTCCGTACCGTCGAAGCGGTCCTCACCCAGGCCGCCGACAGCATCAGCGGCGGCCGTCCGGGCGCGCGGCGCGAGTCACTCGAGCACTACGTCAAGCGGCTCGAACGCATCGAGGAGATCGCCAGCGAGAAGCCCGGCGTCGAGAAGGTCTTCGCGATGCAGGCTGGCCGCGAGATCCGGGTCATGGTCAAGCCGGACGACGTCGACGACATCGGCGCGCAGGTCATCGCCCGCGACGTCGCGAAGCAGATCGAAGAAGAGCTCACCTACCCCGGCCAGATCAGGATCACCGTCGTACGAGAGTCGCGAGCAACGGAGTACGCGAAGTGACGAAACCCACCGGCGACGACATCGCCCGCCACTACCAAGCCGCACACGAGCGGCTCGCCGAGTTCGTCCGCGACCTCTCGAAAGACGAGGCCGACAAGCCGGTCCCCGGTACGCCGGGATGGACCGTGCACGACGTACTCGCGCATCTCGCCGCGATCCCCACGGACGCACTAGCCGGCCGGATCGCCGGCGTCCCCACCGACGACCAGACCGCGACGCAGGTCGCCGAGCGCAAGGACCGCGACATCGCGGAGCTGCTCGCCGAGTGGGCGCCCAACGTGCCGACCATGTGCGACGGCGCGCGCGCCGACCTGGTGCCGCCGAACCTCGCCGTCGACGCGCTCACCCACGAGCAAGACATCCGCGGCGCGCTCGGCGCCCCGCCCGCGCTGACCGCCGAGGAGCTTCGCTTCTGCACCAGCCTCTACGCGTTCGGCTGCGGCCGCGGGCTCAAGCACGCCGGCATCCCGCCGCTCGCGATCGAGGCGACCGACACCGACTTCGCGTTCGTCGCGGGCATCGGCGAGCCCCAAGCCAAGGTGCGCGCGAGCGAGTTCGAGTTCTTCCGTGCGCTGGCCGGCCGGCGCAGCCGCGCGCAGGTCGCGGCCTACGACTGGGACGGCGATCCCGCGCCGTACGTCGACCGGTTCAGCATCTTCGGCGCGCTCGCTGAAGGCGACGTCACCGACGGCTGACAGCGGTCAGGTCGCGGTGACCGTGAACGGCTTCGACGACGCGACGACCTGGTGCGCCTCGGTGCACTGCGGGTAGTACGCGCGGTAGTAGTAACGACCTGCCGCCGGCGGCTGCGCGACCAGCGTGAAACGCAGGCTCGTGCGCAGCTTCGCCGTCGACACCGTCCGCCACGTGGTCGATCCGCGGAGTCGTTGCAGGGCGACCGGACAGCCGGACCGGCCGCCGAGGACGTGCCCGTCGACGGCGTCCGTCGACCCGGCCGACACGCGTGCCACGGTCGGCGCCGCGGACACCGACGGAAGGTAGGAGAGCACGGGCCGGCAAGGCGTAGTAGCCGTTCGCGTTGGTCACCGTGCGCAGCGAGAGCGAGGCGCCGGGGCCTTCGCCCTGCTGCTGGTACAGGCAGCTGGTGTCACTCGTGGCCTGTCCGACCGTGACGCCGGGCATCCCCGCGCCGGTGTCCGCGTCGTACACCCGTCCCTTGAGCGACCAGCGCGGACTGGCCACCCGGACCGGAGTCGGTACGACGCCCCAGCTCACCCGTGGCTGGTGGTGCCCGACGACGGTGAAGGCCGCGCCGCCGCTGACGGCGTACGTCGTCGACGGTCCGGCCGAGCACGTTTCGGCACCGGTCAGGTGCCAGGTGCCGTCCGCTGTCGACGACAGGTAGAACGTCATCGTCCACGTCCCGTCGTTCACCGTGCCGCTGGTCAGCTTCGCCCCGGTGGTGTAGCGCCTGACCGTCCCGCTGCCGCCGGTCGAGGTCAGGTGGAAGTACCACCGGCAGGCGTTCGGGTCGGAACCGGGCGGGACCCCCGGGTCGGTCACGTGGACCGTCCCCGTCTGGGCGACCATCGCGAGGCCACTGATCGTCAGCGCGGAGTACTTCCACGAGACGGAGTCGAACGTCGGGCTGGTGGCCGCGGCGGCCGGCGACGGAACGGCGGCCGGCGGCAGCAAGATGGCGAACCCGGCGGCGAGGGCAGGCAGGACTCTCCGCATCTCCCCATGATGTCGAATGAAGTGGCCGACGCCTGACGGTTACCTACGTCTCGTCATGTTCGGCGCTACGATTCCGGGCAAACACGACGAATCAGCAAGCGGGACGAGGACGGTCATGGCCACCAGGACACGCACACTCATCGCCGGGCTCGTTCCCGTCGTCGCGGCTCTCGCCGGGCTGTCCGCGCTCGCGATCCCCGCGGCCCCCGCCGCCCCGCTCGCCGGCGTCCGGCACGTCTTCGCCGCCGCGACCAACCCGGGCGAGAACGACGACGCGCCCAACCTGCTCAACGTCAACGCCGCCGACAACGCCAACAACAACGTCGGCGACTTCCTCAAGTACACCGCCGAGGCGCAGGCCCTCCCGGTGACCGCGGGCAAGCTGCACTGGCAGTCGCGCGGCCCGTTCGGCATCGACATGCCGGCCGGGTTCTCCCAGTCCGGCGAGCGTTTCGGCCGGGTGACGGGCATGGGCGCCGTCGTGACGACCGCGCCCAACAACCCCGACGTCGTCTACATCGGCAACATGGGCGGCCTGTGGCGCAGCACCGACGCCGGCACCCACTGGACCAACATCACCGACGGCAAGCTGCCGCGGCAGGGCATCGGCGCGATCGCGGTCGACCCCACCGACCCCAACACGATCTACGCCGGCACCGGCATCAGCTACCTCACCTTGTCCGGCGACGTGAACGGCACCGGCGTCTACGTCACGCACGACCTCGGCAAGCACTGGACCCGGCCGAAGCAGGCGACGCAGGGCTACGGCAGCAACGCCCTCGTCGCGACCAGGACCGCGGTCTTCTACGGCTCCAACCGCGGCCTGTTCCGGCTCGACAAGACCCACCCGGCCAACGGTTTTGTCGCCGTACCGCTGCCGACCGGCAGCGCCGGCTTCCTCGCCAACTGGGTCAGCGACATCGCGGTCAAGCCCGACGACGCCAACGAGATCAGCGTCGCGGTCGGCTTCCCGCTCGGCAAGTACAAGCTGCCGAGCGGCGCGGTCGCGTCGCCCGGCAACGGCATCTACCGGTCCACCAACGGCGGTACGTCGTTCACCAAGCTCGCCGCGACCGGCCTCGGCAGCAGCCCGACCGGGTCGAGCGACCCGATCGGCCGGATCCGGCTCGCCTACGAAACGGTCGCCGGGCACACGTCGGTGCTGTGGGCCGCCGTCAGCGACGCCGGGCTCGCCGCCGGCAAGGAGCCGGCCAGCCTCGACGTCGTCGCCGCGACCCCGGCCGGCAACCTCAACAAGACCGGTACGACGTTCAACGGCCTCTACCGCTCCAACGACGACGGCGCGACCTGGAAGATGAAGGCCAACCCGCAGACGATGGAGACGAGCGAGAACAGCCTGCTCGCCGGCCTCGGCGCGCTCGGTTACGGCATCGGCGTGCAAGGCTTCTACAACCTGTGGGTCGCGACCGACCCGAAGGTCGCCGACCAGGTCTACCTCGGTCTCGAAGAGGTCTTCCAGTCGCTACCGGCCACCTCCGGCGACGACCAGCTGCCGGCGCACATGACGACCGTCGAGCGGTACGCCGACCTCTGCGGCTTCCTGCTCTACTACCAGAACGTCCCGCCGACGTACGGCGTGTCGTGCCCGGACCAGGCGCCGATCGTCGGCGGCATGTCGACGCACCCGGACCAGCACGCCGGCATCGCGGTCGCGACCGCCGACGGCACTCGGCTCTACACCGGCAACGACGGCGGTTTCTTCAAGCAGGACAGCCACACGCTGACGCAGTCCATCGACCCGACGCAGGTCGGCTTCGACAACAAGAACTGGAGCGCGGTCAACGACATCTCGACCACCGAGCCGTACCACGTCGCGCTCAAGCCGGACGGCGAGATCATCGCCGCGCTGCAGGACAACGGCTCGATCTTCGTGCCGAAGGGGTCGACGCACGGCATCGAGGTCTGCGGCGGTGACGGCGTCTACGTGCTGCCGACGCCGAACCCCGACGTCTGGTACTGCACGACGCCGAACGACATCATCTACTACACGGCCGACCACGGGAAGACGATCACCGCGATCCCGCCGGGCGCGGTCGGCGACACCAACATCAGCGGTGCGAACTTCACCTCGCCGGTCGCGATCGACCCGACCGACCCCAACCACCTCGTCGCCGCGGCGGAGACGGTCTGGGAGACGACGAAGGGCACCAACACGCAGGTGCTCTACGACACCGTCGCGACCGGCACGATCGTCAAGTCCGACTGGACCCAGTCCTACGACGCGGGCACCAGCCCCAACAAGAGCCCGGCGACGGGCAAGAACTACCCCTGGTCCGCGACCGCGCTCGCCGTGCGCGGCGCGAACATCTACGACGCGGTCTGCGGCGCCTGCCGCGGCGCGTTCACCAACCCGTCGCTGCTGCTGTCGAAGATCGCGACCAACGTGAAGCCCGGGTGCACCGCGGCGAAGGCGTCGACGGACTGCTGGCGGCTGGCGAAGAGCATCGGCCTGCCGAAGGGCTGGGTCACCTCGATCGTCATCGACCCGAAGAACGTCAAGACGATCTACGTCGCGGTCGGCCAGCAGAACCCGTTCGAGTTCTCGACCGCGACGACCGGGTCGGCGAAGGTGCTCGTGAGCCACGACGCGGGCGACCACTTCACCGACATCACCGGCAACCTGCCGCGGACCGAGGCCCGCGGCCTGGTCGTGCGCGGCAACCAGCTGATCGTCGCGACCGAGGTCGGCGTGTTCGCGGACGCGATCGGCGACGGCAAGTGGACGCGGCTCGGCGCCGGGCTGCCGTTCGGTGTCGGCGCGCACGACCTCTACGTCGACCCGAGCGGCAAGCACCTGCTCGTCGCGCTCTACGGTCGTGGCGCGTGGGAGCTGACGTACGGCTCGACCGCGGTGACGAGCACGTCGGGCGGCGCGAAGAAGCCGGCGAGCGGTGGCGGCCGGCTGTCCGACACCGGCCTGTCGCGGTGGGTGCCGCTGAGCGCGCTCGGGCTCGTCGGTGCCGGCCTGGCCGCCGTACGCCGCCGGCGCCGGCGGTCGCTCAGTCCCAGGTAGTCGCGTGCGCGTCGAACGCGTCCTGCACCTGGACCCGTACGACGCAGAACACGGTGCCGACCGGGTCGCGCAGGATGACCCAGCTGTTGTGCCGGCCGATCTCGGTTGCGCCGAGCGCGGTCAGCCGGGCGACCTCCGCCTCGACGTCGTCGGACTCGATGTCGATGTGGATGCGGGGCCCGTCGTCTCCGGTGCCCTGCACCATGAACTCGATGCCCGGCGTCGCCTGGCCGAGGAATGCGTACTCCGGGTACTTGTCGACCCGGTTGGCCGGCTTGCCCAGCGCGGCCGACCAGAACGTGATGGCCGTGTCGTGATCGGACGCGGGTACGTCGACGAGAACAGCGGTGAGACGACTGCGATGTGTCATGCGCCTCACCCTGCCACTGCCACTCCCTGCCACGCCCGTTGAGTGCGACGAAACACGTCTTCTCAGTCGCTGAGAACACGAGTTTCGTCGCACTCGACGGGGTGAGATGGGGTGGGGCGGCCGTAGCCTGGGGGCGTGAGCCCGCGCACGTACGACGTCCGCACCTACGGGTGCCAGATGAACGTGCACGACTCCGAGCGGATCGCCGGACTGCTCGAACAGGCGGGTTACGTCAAAGCCACCGACGACACGCAAGCGCCCGACGTCGTCGTGTTCAACACCTGCGCGGTGCGCGAGAACGCGGACAACCGGCTGTACGGCAACCTCGGCCACCTGCTGCCGGCGAAGAAGGCGCACCCCGGCATGCAGATCGCGGTCGGCGGCTGCCTCGCGCAGAAGGACCGCGGCACCATCGTCGAGCGCGCGCCGTGGGTCGACGTCGTGTTCGGCACCCACAACGTCGGCGCGCTGCCGGTGCTGCTCGAGCGCGCCCGGGTCGAGCAGGAGTCGCAGGTCGAGCTGCTCGAAGCGCTCGACGTGTTCCCGTCGACGCTGCCCGCGCGCCGCGAGTCGGCGTACCGCGCCTGGGTCAGCATCAGCGTCGGCTGCAACAACACCTGCACGTTCTGCATCGTGCCGTCGTTGCGCGGCAAGGAACGCGACCGCCGGCCCGGCGACATCCTGCGCGAAGTGCAGGCGCTCGTCGACGACGGCGTCGTCGAGATCACCTTGCTCGGCCAGAACGTCAACTCGTACGGCGCCGAGTTCGGCCAGCGCGACGCGTTCGCGCAACTGTTGCGTGCGTGCGGCGACGTCGACGGGCTGGAGCGCGTGCGGTTCACCAGCCCGCACCCGCGCGACTTCACCGACGACGTCATCGACGCGATGGCCGAGACGCCGAACGTCATGCCGAGCCTGCACATGCCGTTGCAGTCCGGCAGCGACCGCGTGCTGAAGGCGATGCGCCGCTCGTACCGCGCCGACCGCTACCTCGGCATCCTCGACCGCGTCCGCGCGGCGATGCCGGACGCGGCGATCACCACCGACATCATCGTCGGCTTTCCCGGCGAGACCGACAACGACTTCGCGCAGACCCTCGACGTCGTCCGCGCGGCACGCTTCGCCGGTGCGTTCACGTTCCAGTACTCCAAGCGTCCGGGTACGCCGGCCGCCGATATGCCGGACCAGGTGCCGGGCGATGTCGTCGCCGAGCGCTACCAACGGTTGGTCGCACTCGTCGACGAAATCGCGTGGACCGAGAGCAAGGCTTTGCACGGGGCGACACTCGAAGTCCTCGTCGCCGAAGGCGAGGGCCGCAAAGACGACGCGACGCACCGGTTGTCCGGCCGGGCGCGCGACAACCGGCTGGTGCACCTCGCGCCCTGCGACGCGCTGCCGGGCGACGTCGTGACTGCGCGGGTCACCTACGCCGCGCCGCACCACCTCGTCGCCGACGACGTGCTGTCGGTACGCCGTCGCGCACTCCGCGTCGACGAGGGCACCGCCGCCGCGGTGCCGGGTGTGTTCGTCGGGATGCCGTCCTTCGACAACCGGTGCTGACCGCCGCCGCGGTCTGCCCGCACCCGCCGCTGCTCGTCCCCGAGCTCGCGTCCGGCGCGGCCGCGGAGCTCGACGACCTGCGCGCCGCGTGCGTCGCCGCCGTCGCCGCACTTGCGCCGTACGACGTGCTCTATGTCGTCGGTGCCGACATCGGTGTGCACGCGACGTCGTTCGCGCCGTGGGGGGTCGACGTGCGCGTCGACGTACCCGAGCCGCTGCCACTGTCGGTACTCATCGGCGCGTCGTTGACCCGGGGGCGGCCGCGGTCGTTCGTCGCCGTCGACCCGTCGCTCGACAGTGCCGAGTGCGCGGCGCTTGGCGCCGAGCTGGCCGCGTCGGCGGACCGGGTCGCGCTGCTCGTCATGGGCGACGGCTCGGCGCGCCACGACGTCAAAGCGCCGGGGTACGTCGACGACCGCGCCGCCCCCTTCGACCAAACCGTACGTACGGCTTTCGCGGCGGCGGACTGGCCCGCGCTGCGCGGCCTCGATCAGTCACTCGCGGACGAGCTGCTCGTCGCCGGCCGCGCGCCCTGGCAGGTCCTCGCCGGCGCGGCTACCAGCAACGCCACCGCCGCGGTCGAGCCGACGTTCACCGCGCCGTACGGCGTCGGCTACCACGTCGCCGCGTGGACATGGCGCTAGCACGACGGGTCGTCGCGGTCGTCGGCCCGACCGCGACCGGCAAGTCGGCGCTCGCCATCGCGATCGCGAAAGCGATCGGCGGCGAGGTCGTCAACGCCGACTCGATGCAGCTCTACCGCGGCATGGACATCGGCACCGCGAAAGTCACCGCCGCCGAGCGCGCCGACGTGCCGCACCACCTGCTCGACATCTGGCCGGTCACGTATCCGGCGTCGGTCGCGGAGTACCAGCAGCGGGCGCGCGCCGTGATCGACGAGCTGCATGCGCGCGGCGCCGTACCGGTGCTCGTCGGCGGCAGCGGCCTTTACGTCCGGGCCGCGCTCGACCGGATCGAGTTCCCCGGCACCGACCCCGAGCTGCGTGCCGCGCTGGAAGCCGAGCTGGCGACCGCCGGCTCCGCGGTGTTGCACGAGCGGCTGGCCGCGCGCGACCCCGCCGCGGCCGCGGCGATCCTGCCGTCGAACGGCCGGCGGGTCGTCCGCGCGCTCGAAGTCGTCGAGCTCACCGGCCGCCCGTTCACCGCCGCTCTCCCTTCGTACGAAGCGGTGTACGACGCCGTACAGGTCGGGCTCGACCTCGACGACGCGGCACTCGACCGGCGGGTCGAGGACCGGGTCGCGACGATGTTCGCGGCCGGGCTCGTCGAGGAGGTCCGCGGCCTCGTACCCCTCGGGTTGCAAGACGGACGTACGGCTTCCAGGGCGCTCGGCTACCAGCAGGTGCTGGCGATGCTCGAAGGCGCGACCACCGAGCAAGAAGCCGCCGCGGCGACCAAAGCGGCGACCCGACGGTTCGTCCGGCGGCAGCGCTCGTGGTTCCGCCGCGACCCGCGCATTCACTGGCTCGACGCCGTGCGGCCCGACCTCGTCGCGGCCGCCACCGCGCTGGCCGACGGGAAAAACTAGGCCGTTCGGGCCATACCGGGGAGTGCTCCGGGGCCGCACACTGCCCGAATTAGCGGATTCTCGCGCCCACGAGGAGCACGCATGCCGAGTCTCGACCTCGATCTCGTCCCGGCGCTGTCGCGCGCCCTCGACACCGATGCGTTGGTGCTGCACTTCCAGCCCGAGGTGGACCTCGCGAGCGGCGCGGTCGTCGGCATGGAGGCGCTGCTGCGCTGGCAGCACCCGCAGCGCGGGCTGCTCTGGCCGGCCGACTTCCTCGCCGTCGCCGACGGCGCCGGGCTCATGCCCAAGCTCGGCTGGTGGGTGCTCGAACGCTGTGTCGCCGAGCTGGAGACCTGGCGGCCGCTGCCGCCGACCGTCGACGGGACGCGCCGGCAGATGTGGGTCAACGTCTCCGGCTCGCAGCTGCTCGACGCCGACTTCGTCGACCGCCTGCTCGGTCTGATCCACGACAGCGCGCTGGCGCCCGGCGTCCTCGGCCTGGAAGTCACCGAGGAGGGCATCGGCGGCGGGAGCCGGCACACGGCGGCGCTGCTGGCGCAGCTGCGCGACGCCGGCGTCGCGCTCGCGCTCGACGACTTCGGCACGTGGTACTCCTCGCTGTCGACGCTCGGCGAGCTGCCGATCGAGGCGGTCAAGCTCGACCAGTCGTTCGTCCGCGGCGTCGGCAACGACCTCGAGAACGACACCATCGTGTCGTCGGTGATCGAGCTCGCGCACGCGCACGGCATCCGCGTCGTCGCCGAGGGCGTCGAGTCGTGGGCGGAAGGCGCCCGGCTGTGCGAGCTGGGCTGCGACCGCGCGCTCGGCTACCTCTTCAGCGGGCCGCAGCGGGCCGAGCAGGCCCGGCTGATGCTCGCCCACGGCACCGGCTGGCAGGGCTCCGGCCGGGTCCCGACCCCGCGCGCCGACCGCACGCTGCACCCGCTCACCTGACCCGCCGCCGCCGGGCAGGGCGCATACGCTGAAAGGCGTGCGGTTCGTCAAGGGTCACGGCACCGAGAACGACTTCGTGCTGCTGCCCGACGGCGCCGACGGCCTCGACGCCGAAACCGTACGTACGTTGTGCGACCGGCGGCGCGGCATCGGCGCCGACGGCGTCCTCGCGGTCGTCCGCGTGGCCGCGCCGACCGAGGCCGACCCGCGCTGGTTCATGGACTACCGCAACGCCGACGGCGGCGTCGCCGAGATGTGCGGCAACGGCATCCGCGTGTTCGCCCGCTACCTCGTCGACAGCGGCCTGGAAGAGCCGGGCGACCTGCTCGTCGGTACCCGCGCCGGCGTCAAGACGGTGACCGTCCCGGCCGCCGGGGACATCACCGTCGGGATGGGCCGGGCCGAGCGGCTGCCCGACGCGAAGGTGCAGCTCGGCGAGCGCTGGTGGGCGGCGTCCGGCTGGTCGATGGGCAACCCGCACCTCGTCGTCGCCGACCCCGACCTCGACATCGACACCGCCGACCTGTCCGTGACTCCAGCGGTCGACCCGCCGGCGGCGTACCCCGACGGCGTCAACGTCGAGCTCGTCGACGCGACCGCGGCCGCGGCCACCAAGGCGAGCATCCGGATGCGCGTGCACGAGCGCGGTGTCGGCGAGACCCGCTCGTGCGGCACCGGCGCGTGCGCGGCCGCCGTCGCCGTGATGGCGGCCCGCGGCGAGCGGGCGTCGTACGGCGTCGACGTGCCCGGCGGCCGGCTCACCGTGACCTGGCGCGACGACGGCGAGGTCCTGCTCAGCGGCCCCGCCGTACTCACCTACCGCGGGGAATATCCGAACGACACCCCGCGCTGACTCTGCGACACTCAAGGACCTGATGACTTCCTCACCGCACCTGCCGCAGGACGACCTCGCGGCCGCGGACATCACTCTCGCCGACGACATCGAGCTGGAGCTCGACGCCCGCCGTGGCCTGCGCCGCGTCGCCGGCATCACCACCGAGCTCGAAGACGTCACCGAGGTCGAGTACCGCCAGCTCCGGCTCGAGCGCGTCGTCCTCATCGGCGTGTGGACGTCCGGCACCCTCGACGAGGCCGAGACCTCGCTGCAGGAGCTGAAGGCGCTCGCCGAGACCGCGGGCTCGCAGGTGCTCGAAGGGCTCATCCAGCGCCGCGACAAGCCCGACGCCGCGACGTTCGTCGGCTCCGGCAAGGCGCGCGACCTGCGCGACATCGTCGTCGCAACCGGCGCCGACACGGTCATCTGCGACGGCGAGCTGACCCCGGGCCAGCTCCGCCAGCTCGAAGAGGTCGTCAAGGTCAAGGTCATCGACCGGACCGCGCTGATCCTCGACATCTTCGCCCAGCACGCGCGCAGCCGCGAGGGCAAGGCGCAGGTCGAGCTCGCGCAGATGGAGTACATGCTGCCCCGGCTGCGCGGCTGGGGCGAGTCGCTGTCCCGGCAGGCCGGTGGCCGCGTCGCCGGCGGTGGTGGCATCGGCACCCGCGGGCCGGGCGAGACGAAGATCGAGACCGACCGGCGCCGGATCCGGATGCGGACGGCGAAGCTGCGCCGCGAGATCGCCGCGATGCGCACGGCCCGCGACGTCAAGCGGCAGGAACGCCGCCGCCGCTCGGTGCCGAGCGTCGTGATCGCCGGCTACACCAACGCCGGCAAGTCCTCGCTGCTCAACCGGCTCACCGGCGCCGGCGTGCTCGTCGAGAACGCGCTGTTCGCGACGCTGGACCCGACGGTACGGCGGGCCGAGACCCCCGACGGCCGGCTCTACACGCTGGCCGACACGGTCGGGTTCGTCCGGCACCTGCCGCACCAGCTCGTCGAGGCGTTCCGGTCGACGCTGGAGGAGGTCGGCGAGGCCGACCTCGTGCTGCACGTCGTGGACGGGTCGCACCCCGACCCCGCCGGCCAGCTTTCCGCCGTGCGCGAGGTGCTTGGCGAGATCGGCGCGCACGACGTCCGCGAGCTCGTCGTCGTCAACAAGGCCGACATCGCCGACCCGGCCGAGGTCGAGCGCATCCGCCGTACCCACCCGGACGCGGTCTGCGTGTCCGCGCGGACCGGCGCCGGGATCGAGGCGCTGCGGCTGCGGGTCGCCGAGCTGCTGCCGGAGTACGAGGTCCCGGTCTCGCTGCTCGTCCCGTACGACCGCGGCGACGTCGTGGCGAAGGTGCACGAGCACGGTCACGTCGACGCGGTCGAGCACGTCGCCGAGGGCACCCGGCTGGAGGCCCGGCTACCTGCCTGGTTGGCCGGGGATGTAGCCCGATTTACCGATATGCCCACCCGTCACTGAGCCGCCGGGTTAGTCCGGTTGTGCCATTCCCTAAAGCGCCCGTCGCTGCTCGAATTAGGACACTGTCCTAAGCCCGAAGGGGGCCCGTGGTGGCTGCCGGCTTGCCCGACCTCCCGGCTGCGCGGATGCGGCTGCGTCCGTTGTCGCTGCTCGTGCTGCTCGCCGTGGCCGGCCTGGCCACCGCCAGCTTCGTTTTCACCCGGCACGTCGTCTCCGACCAGGAGCACAAGCTGCTCAAGCAGCGGACCGACGAAGCCTCGCTCTACGTGTCGAGCCTGCTCGGCTCGGTCCGCTCGGAGTTCTCCTCCCTCGCCGGTACGGCGGCCGCGACCAGCGCCGACCCGGGCGCGTTCCGCCGCAGCACCAAGCTCCTCACCGCCGTACCCGGCGGCTTCGCGACCATCGCGCTCGTCCGCTTGAACGGGACGCCGCAGGTCGTCGCCCAGTCCGGCGCGCCCATCCCGACGGCGCTGGACGGCCCGCGCGCCGCCGCCGCACGGGCCGCGGTAGCGAAGGCCGGGCTGACCGGCGGGCTGGTGAGCACGCCGCTGTTCGGCGGCGACGCGAAGACGCGCAAGCTCGGCTTCGCCTACACCTCGCCGGCACTGCCCGGCTACGTCATCTACGCCGAGAGCGACGTGCACCCGAAGGTCTCCAACCCGACGACGTCGGGGCAGCCGTTCAGCGAGCTGGTCGCGGCCGTGTACGCCGTGCCGCGGGTGGACGCGAGCCAGCTCATCGCGGTCACCGGCGGGTTCAAGGCGCCGTTGCGCGGCGACACCGCCGCGGCGAAGTCGCCGGTCGGCGAGGGCGACCCGTGGCTGCTCGTCGCGAAGGCGCGCCGCCCGCTGGTCGGCTCGGCCGCGACCGCGACGCCGTGGATCCTGCTCGGCGCGGTCCTGCTCGTCGGCATGCTCGGCGTCGTCGTCGTCGAGACGCTGGCCCGCCGGCGCGAGTATGCCCTCGCGGTCGCCGACGAGCGCACCGAGGAGCTGAAGGACTCGATGCGCGAGCTCGCCGGCGCGCAGGAGCAGCTCGTCCGCTCCGAGCGATTGGCCGCGATCGGCGAGCTCGCGTCGACCATCGGCCACGAGCTGCGCAACCCGCTCGGCGTCATCAGCAACGCCGTCTACCTGCTCCGCGGCGACCTGGGCCCCAGCCCGACCGAAGCGGCGAGCCGGCACCTGACCACTGCCGAGCGCGAGGTCTCGGCGGCGACCGTGATCGTGTCGGACCTGCTCGAGTTCGCCCGCCAGCGCGACCCGGTCACGACCGACGTCGACGCGGTGGCGCTGGTCGAGGAAGCGCTGACCGTGCTGCCGCCGCCGCGGGGCATCACCGCCGTACGCAACCTGCCCGCGCCGCCGGTGCTCCTCGCGGCCGACCGCGACATGCTGCGCCAGGTGCTGCTCAACCTCATCGGCAACGCCTACCAGGCGATGATCGAAGGCGGCACCGTCACCGTCGGCCTGACCACCAACGGGCCACGGCTGCACCTGTCGGTCACCGACACCGGCACCGGCATGGACGCGGAAGTGAGCCGCCGGGTCTTCGAGCCGTTCTATACGACGAAGGCGCGCGGCGTCGGCCTCGGCCTCGCCGTGACCCGGCGCATCGTCGACGCGCACGGCGGCGAGATCGCCGTCGTCTCCGCACCGGGCCAAGGCACCACGTTCACCGTGACGCTGCCGCGGGTCGCCGTACCGAAGCAGGCGAGCGAGCGCGACGCCAGCGCCGAGGTGACCGCGTCGTGAGCCTGCACCTGCTGCTCGTCGACGACGAGCCGGGGATGCTCGAGACGCTGAGCGACATCCTCACCAGCGCCGGTTACGACGTGACCGCGGTCAACAACGGCGACACCGCGCTCGAGCACCTGCTCCGCGGCGGCTACGACCTCGTGCTCATGGACGTCCGGATGCCCGGGCGCGACGGCGTCGCGGTGCTGACCGAGTCGGGCGCGCCGCCGCCGCCGGTCGTGCTGATGACGGCGTACGCACTGGAGGAGCGGCTCATCGAAGCGCGCGCGGGCGGGGTGCACGCCGTACTGCAGAAGCCGTTCCCCGCGCCGTACCTGCTCGATGTGCTCGCCGGGGCGGTGGCTGCGTGACCGTACCGTCCACGTGGCCGGTGCTCGTCGTCGACGACGACGCCGGGATGCGCGAGACCCTCGCGGAGATCCTCGGCACGCACGGCATCGCCGCGGTGACCGCGGGTACGGCGGCGGCCGCGCAGGCCATCCTCGCCGCCGAGCCGGTCGCGCTCGCGATCCTCGACCAGCGGCTTCCGGACGCGACCGGGATCGAGCTGGCCGAGACGATCAAGGCCACCGACCCGGACCTGCCGGTGTTGCTGATGACCGGGTACGCCGCGGCCGAGACGGCGCTCGTCGCCGTCGGCAAGGTCGAGGACTTCCTGGTGAAACCGGTGCGGCCGGAGCACCTGCTCACCGCGGTGCGCAACGGCCTCGACCGGCGCTGGCTGCGGATGCGCAACGCCGAGCTCGTCGGCGAGCTGCAGCAGGCCAACGTCGTACTCGGCGACAACGTCCGCCGCCGGCAGAACGAGCTGACCGCGCTGATCGCGATGACGACGGCGACGTCGTCGTCGTCGAAGCTGCCGCTGGTGCTCGACGCCGCGGTCGACGTGCTGTCGCGGATGGCCGGCACCACGACCGCCGCCGTCTACCTGCTCGACGACGGCCGGCAGCTCGCGCTGAACGCCGTACGGTGCGGCGACTGGAAGCCGCCGCAAACGCTGCCGGACTTCCCCGAACGGGTACGGCGGGCCGAGTTCGACGGGCACGAGTGCGTGCTCGCGGCGCTCGCCTCCGACGGGGTGACGACCGGCGCGCTGCTGCTCGAACGCACCGAGCAGGAAGCCGACGCGTTCCTGGTCGCGCTCGCCGCGCAGGTCGCGGTCGGCGTCGACAACGCGCGGCGCTCGGAGCGGGAGCGCGCGACCGTCGAGCGGATGGCGGAGCTCAACCGGATGAAGTCGAGCTTCCTCGCCAACGTGTCGCACGAGCTGCGTACGCCGCTCACCGCCGTCATCGGTTTCGCCCGGACGTTGCAGGGCCGCGGCAGCAGCCTCGCCGAGGAGGAGCAGGCGCGGCTGCTCGACCGGATCGAGACGCAGGCGCGGCGGCTGCACCGGCTGGTCGAGGATCTGCTCGACGAGGCGCACCTCGACCGTGGGGCACTGCGCGTCTCCAACGGCCCGGTGCGGGTCGCCGAGGTCGTCGACCACGTCGTCGCCTCGGTGCCGGACAGCGTGCACCGCTTGACGACGGCGGTCGACCCGGGGCTGCCGGTCGTGATCGCCGACCCGGTCCGGCTGGAGCAGGTCGTCGGCAACCTCGTCGACAACGCGCGCAAGTACTCGCCGGTGGGCTCGGAGATCCAGATCGGCGCGACGTTCTCGGAGCGCGGCGTCGAGGTCTGGGTCACCGACCAGGGCCGCGGCATCGACACCGAGTTCCTGCCGCACCTGTTCGAGCCGTTCACCCAGGCCGAGCTCGGCGACACCCGCCGCGACCACGGGGTGGGGCTGGGTCTGTCGATCTGCCGGGGGCTGGTCGAGGCGATGGGCGGCGTCATCGACGTCACGTCGACAGTGGGCGAGGGCAGCCGCTTCACCGTCGTACTGCCGCGGGTCGTGCCGGCCCCCGCCGCAGCCGCCGCCGACAACCCCACCGCCGTAGCCGGCTGAGCCCCCTCACCTTTCGTTGACTGTGACGTTCGAGGCGTAATTACCGGGTCGATTCCGCCCCAAACGTCACAGTCGACGGTCGGGGACCCGGCGACGGGTTGGGCCGGACGGGTTAGTCCGGG
>JAVEEI010000126.1 GCA_030840525.1 Frankiaceae bacterium | reverse complement strand
GGAGCGTCTGCACGGCGGCCTCGAACGTAGCGAGCACGCCTGGCTGGTAACCCTCACCCCCCAGTTCGCGGACCACCCCGATCCGCGTGCCGGCGAGGTCACCGCGCGCGCCGGTTCGGGCTGCGGCAACGACTGGCGGCACCGGCACGTCGATCGACGTGGAGTCGCACGGATCGTGCCCGCCCATCACCTCGTGGAGCAGCGCCGCGTCGAGCACCGTGCGCGCGCACGGCCCGGCCTGGTCGAGCGACGACGAGAACGCGATGAGCCCGTACCGCGACACCCCGCCGTACGTCGGCTTCGCGCCCACCGTCCCGGTGACCGCGCCCGGCTGCCGGATCGACCCGCCGGTGTCGGTGCCGATGCCGAGCGGCGCCTGGTACGACGCGACGGCGGCACTGGAGCCGCCGCCGGACCCACCGGGAGTGCGGGTGAGGTCCCAGGGGTTGCGGCTCGGGCCGTACGCGGAGTGCTCGGTCGAGCTGCCCATCGCGAACTCGTCCATGTTGGTCTTGCCGAGTACGACGATGCCGGCGGCGCGCATCCGCTCGACGATCGTCGCGTCGTACGGCGGCACCCAGCCGCTGAGGATGCGCGAGCCCGCGGTCGTCGGCACGCCTTTGGTGACGATGACGTCCTTGAGTGCGAGCGGGACGCCGGCGAGCGGGCCGGTGACCTCGCCCGCGTCGACCCGGCGGGCCTGCGCGAGCGCGCCGTCGGTGTCGACGTACAGGAACGCGTGCACCTTCTCGTCGACCTCGGCGATCCGGTCGAGGTGTGCCTGCGCGACCTCGACCGCCGAGACCTCGCGCGCGGCGATCTTCGCCGCGAGCTCGGTCGCGGTCGCTGTCACCAGCTCGTTCATGCTTCCTCGTCGAGGATGCGCGGGACCCGGAACCGGTCGCCCTCGGCGGCCGGTGCGGCGGCGACGGCCGCGGCGGCGCCGAGCGACGGCACCGGCTCGTCCGGGCGGTAGACGTTGCTGAGGTCGAGGGAGTGTGACGTCGGCGGGATGTCGGCCGCGGCGACCTCCTGCACCCGCGCCACCGCACCGAGGATGACGTCGAGCTGCGCCGCCAGAGCGTCGAGCTCGTCGTCGGTCATGGCGATGCGGGCGAGCCGCGCGAGGTGCGCAACATCCTCACGGGTGATGGCGGTCGTCACGCCGTCATCGTAGTGACAGCGCGGTCAGGCGAGCGCGGTCAGGCGAGCGCGCTGCGACGTTCGCCCGGGCCTTGGGCCGGCACCGAGGCGTTGCGGCTGGCGGCCTGCCGTTCGTAGTCTGCGAGCCAGGACGTGACCATGTCCGCCGGCATCGCCTTCGCGAGGTACCAGCCCTGCGCGGCGTCACAGCCGTAGACCGACAGCCGGTCCCACGACTCCTGCGTCTCGACACCCTCGGCGACGACCCGCAGGCCGAGCGCGGAGGCGAGGTCGATGATCGAGCGGACGATCGCCGCGTCGTCCTCGTTGACGTCCATCCGCAACACGAAGGAGCGGTCGATCTTCACCTCGCTCACCGGCAGCCGCTTGAGGTGAACCAGCGACGAGTAGCCGGTGCCGAAGTCGTCGAGCGAGACACCGACACCGACGTCGGCGAGCGACAGCAAGGTCGTCGCGGCGCGGCCCGGGTCGGCCATGAGGACGCTTTCGGTCACCTCGATCATCAGCGCCCGCGGCGGCACGCCGTGCTCGTCGAGCCGCTCGCGGAGGAAGTCGGCGAAGTCGCGGTCGTACAGGTCACGGGCGCAGACGTTGACGGCGGCCTGCACGCGCAGCCCAGCGCGCCACCACTCGGCCAGCTGCTTCAACGCGGTGTCGACGACGAACTGCGTGATCGCGCGCATGAGGCCGGTCTGCTCGGCGAGCGGGATGAACTCGTCCGGCGGGACCATGCCGCGCTCGGGGTGCCGCCAGCGGAGCAGCGCCTCGACGCCGACGACGTCGCCGGTGCGCAGGTCGGCCTTGGGCTGGAAGTGCAGCTCGAGCTCGCGGTTCTCCAGCGCGTTGCGCAGCTCGGCGAGCATGCCGAGGCGGATGGTCGAGTGCCGGTCGGTCTCCGACGAGTAGATCTCGGTGCCGGTGCCGCGTTCCTTCGCGACGTACATCGCGACGTCGGCGCGCTGGAGCAGCGTCTCGAAGTCGTGGCCGTGGTCGGGGTGCAGTGCGATCCCGATCGAGGCCTCGATCTCGAACGACATGCCCTCGTGCCGGAACGGCTCGGCGAGCGCGGCCCGGACCCGCTCCGCGACCTCGACGGCGTTCTCCCAGTGGCCGACGTCGGTGACCAGCAGCGCGAACTCGTCGCCGCCGAGGCGGGCGACGGTGTCCTCGGGACGGATGACCGCGGCGAGCCGCTGGCCGACGAGCTGCAGCAACGCGTCGCCGACCTGGTGGCCGAGGGTGTCGTTGATCTCCTTGAACCGGTCGAGGTCGAGCAGGAACAGCGCGACGCCGAGGTTGAGGTCGTCGGCGGTGTCGATCCGCTCGCGCGCGTCCTGGATGAGCAGCTTGCGGTTGGGCAGGCCGGTCAACGAGTCGTGCAGCGCCTGTTGCTCGCGCTCCAGCGACATCGCCGCCGTCGCGTACACGGCGAACAGCGGCAGCACGAGCAGCGGGACCAGCGCCGGTCCCTGCTCCATGACGACGACGATGATCGGCGCGAGGCCGAGCAGCGCACCGGTCGACGAGAGGTGGTACGCCCAGTTGTCGAAGATCTGTTCGCGCAGGCTGTTGTGCTCGTGCAGCCACAGCGCGATCGACACGAGCGTCGTGTTGGCGACGAAGTAGAGCGCACCCGCGACGAGTACGGCGGGCAGCACGCTGCCGGTGACGGCGAGCGGATGGCTCGGGCTCGGCGTGTAGCCGAACATCCAGAGTCCGACCGACGCGAGCGCGTACGAGAGGGCGTACTGCGCGACGTTGAACGCCGTACGCCACGGCGACTTGCGCCGGACGATGTCGGCGATGACCGTCGCGACGGACTGCATCAGCAGCGCCGGCGCCAGACCCCAGTGCAGCAGCAGCGCGAACACGAACGCGGTCGAGATGTTCACGCCGTTCGCGTCCGGCGACCCCGCGGTCATCAGCGGCCGGAGCTCACCGAGCAGCAGCAGGACCGCGACGACGATGAAGGTGGCACCCATGACGCTGAACGCATGGCCGCCGAGGCCGTTCAGCTGGAGCGCGACGACCACGCCGCCGGCGGCGATCACGGTGCCGAGATACGACCAGAACTTGGCGGCGCCACGACGCGGGGCGAGGTTGCGCGCCTCGTCCTCGGTGGACATCACACCTCCGTCGCATGGCGAACCCGCGCGGGTTCACCCCAACGGCGTATCGGCGGGTGCCTCGGCCACCTTGAGCGCGGCGTCCGCTCCTTGCTCCAAAAGGGTGATCAGGCCGGTTTCGTCCAGGATCGGCACCCCGAGCTGCACGGCCTTGTCGTACTTGGTGCCGGGCGAGTCGCCGACGATGACGAACGACGTCTTCTTGCTCACCGACCCGCTCACCTTGCCGCCCCGCTCCTGCACCGCCGCCGACGCGGCGTCGCGGCTGTACGTCGGCAGCGTGCCCGTGATGACGACGGTGACCCCGGCGAGCGGCCCGGGGCCCGCGGCCGGCCCGCTGTCCTCGACTTGTGCGCCGCCGGCCTTGATCCGGCTCACGATCTCGCGGTGGCGCTCGTCGGCGAACCAGTCGGCGACGGCCGCGGCGATCGTCGGCCCGACGCCCTCGACCGCGGCGAGCGCATCGGCCGGCGCGGACGCGATCGCGTCGAGCGAGCGGAACTCGCGGGCGAGGGCCTGCGCGGCGGTCGGGCCGACGTGGCGGATCGACAGGCCGACGAGCAGCCGCCACAGCGGCCGGTGCCGCCCCGCCTCGACACCGGTCAGGATCTGCTCGATCTTCTTTGGCCCGAAGCCGCGCAGGTCAGCGAACGACTCGGCGCGCAGGTGGAACACGTCGCCGATGTCGTGCAGCCGGCCGGCTTCCAGCAGCACCGTCGCGGTCTCGTAGCCGAGGCCGTCGATGTCGAGCGCGCCCCGGCCGGCGAAGTGGAACACCGACTCCCGCAGCTGCGCCGGGCAGGAGACCGTGTTGGGGCAGCGGGTGTCGGCTTCGCCCTCCGGCCGGACCAGCCGCGTCCCGCACTCGGGGCACTTCTTCGGCATGACGAACGGCTTCTCGTCGCCGGTGCGGGTGGCTTCGACCGGGCCGACGATCTCCGGGATCACGTCGCCGGCCCGGCGTACGACGACGGTGTCGCCGATGAGCACGCCCTTGCGCTTGACCTCGTCCTCGTTGTGCAGCGTCGCGGCGGTCACGGTCACGCCGCCGACGTGCACCGGTTGCAGCCGGCCGAACGGCGTCACCCGGCCGGTGCGGCCGACGTTGACGACGATGTCTTCGAGCTTCGTCGTGACCTCTTCCGGCGGGTACTTCCACGCGACCGCCCAGCGCGGCGCCTTCGACGTCGACCCGAGCCGGCCTTGCAAGGCGAACTCGTCGACCTTGACGACGACGCCGTCGATGTCGTGCTCGACGTCGTGGCGGTGCTCGCCCCAGTAGGCGACGTACTCGCGCACGCCGTCGAGCGAGTCGACCACCTTGTACCGCGACGACACCGGCAGGCCGAGGTCGCGCAGCGCGTCGTACGCCGCCGACTGCGACCCGGCGTCGAAGCGGCGGCGCGCGCCGATGCCGTGCACCGTCATGGCCAGCGGGCGGCCGGCGGTGACGCGCGGGTCCTTCTGCCGCAACGACCCGGCGGCGGCGTTGCGTGGGTTGGCGAACGGCGTCCGGCCTTCGTCGCCGAGCCTTTCGTTGAGCTTCGCGAACGCGTCGGTCGGCAGGAACACCTCGCCGCGGACCTCGAGCAGCTCCGGTACGGCGGACCCGGCCAGCCGGTTGGGCACCGAGTCGATCGTCCGTACGTTGAGCATCACGTCCTCGCCGGTGACGCCGTCGCCGCGGGTCGCGGCGCGGACCAGCCGGCCGTTCTCGTAGACGAGGTCGACGGCGAGCCCGTCGATCTTCAGCTCGCACAGCCACGCCGGCACCGGCACCTCGCGGGTCGCGCGCGCCGACCACGCGTCGAACTCCTCGTCGGAGAACACGTTGTCGAGGCTCATCAACCGTTCGAGATGCTTGACGGCGCGGAAGTCGGTCGAGAGCGACTCCATCACCCGCTGCGTCGGCGAGTCCGGCGTACGAAGCTCCGGCCACGTGCCCTCGAGCTCGGACAGCTCGCGCATCTTCGCGTCGTACTCGGCGTCCGACACAGAGGGCTGCGCGAGCACGTAGTAGCGGTACGCGAGGTCCTCTATCTCCTGCGCCAACACCGCGTGCCGCTGGCGCGCGTCGTCGGCCTTCGTCACGGCGACACCGCTTCCGGCGCGTCGGCGAGCACGCCGGCGGCCTGTCGGACCAGCCGCAGCGCCGTCCGGACCCAGCCCTCCGACGCCCCGGCGAGCCCGCACGCCGGCGTCAGCACGACCGTCTCGGCAAGACGTTCGGGCGGGAAGCCGATCTCGCGCCACAGTCGCCGTACCGGCTCGACCACGTCGCGAACCGGCGGCGGTACGCCGGGGCCGAGCGCGGGGACGACACCGAGCCAAAGACTGAGCCCGGCCTCGACCAGCTCGCCGACCGCGTCGTGGTCGGGCCGCGCGGTCGCGAGGTCGACACTGACCGCCTTCGCGCCCGCGTCGGCGAGCAGCTTGAGCGGTACGTCGGCGGCGCAGCAGTGCACGGCGACGTCGACCTCGCCGGCGGCCGCGACGACACCGGCGAGCGCGTCGCGGACGGACGCCGGCTCGACCGCGCGGATGTTGCCGAAGCCGCTCGCCGTCGGCACCGAGCCGGCGAGTACGGCGGGCAGCGCAGGCTCGTCGAGCTGCAGGACCAGCCGCGCGCGCGGCGCCCGCCGGGCGACCTCGGCGAGGTGCACCCGCACGGTCTCGGCCAGCGAGGCGATCACGTCGCGGGTGGCGCCGGAGTCCGCGAGGACCGGCCCGCGCGCCGTCTGCAACGTCGCGGCGAGCGTCCACGGCCCGGCGAGTTGCACCTTCAGCGGCCCGTCGTGGTCGGCCGCGATCCGCACCAGCGCGTCGAGGTCGCGGTCGAGGAAGTCGGCGGCGCGCCGCTCGTCGATGCCCGCGCGGGAGACGAGCCGCCAGCCGGAGGGCTGCAGGTCGACGTGCAGGTCGGCGAGCGCTCCCGCCGTCCGCCCGACCATGTCCGCGCCGGGCCCGCGGCCGGGCAGCTCGGGCAGGTGCGGCAGGTCCGGCAGCTCGGTGAAGACGAGGCCGAGCGCGGCGTCGATGTCCTCGCCGGGCAGCGAGCCGACGCCGGTTGCGGTCACCCTCCCGAGCCTAGTGACGCACGATCTTTGCTCGCCGTTCACGTTGTCGATAGGAGGACCCACGTCCTCTTACGGCGAAGGAGAGTGCGTGACCCGCAAGCGACCCGTCCTCGCGGCCGCCGCCGCTCTCGCCGCCTGCCTCGCCGCCGTGCCCGTTGCTGCCAGCGGCAAGGCACCCGTCACGAGCGGGCCGGCCAGCCCGGCGCTCGGCATCCGGCACGTCTTCGTCGTCGTGATCGAGAACGAGGGCTTCGCGAAGACCTTCACCAACAACCCAAACCCGTATCTCGGCAAGGCGCTGCAGAAGCAGGGCACCGTGCTGACGAAGTACTACGGCATCGGGCACGAGTCCAACCCCAACTACATCGCCATGATCTCCGGCCAGGCGCCGAACCCGATGACGCAGAGCGACTGCCAGAGCTACGTCGACTTCGAGCCGTCGCCCGCTGTGTTGGACCCGCGCGGCAACGGCCAGGCGGTCGGGCAGGGCTGCGTCTTCCCGCCCAACGTCGCGACGCTGGCCGACCAGCTCACCGCCAAGCACGTGTCGTGGCGCGGCTACATGGGTGACATGGGCAACGACCTCAGCCGCGAGGCCGACCGCTGCGGCCAGCCCTCGTTCTCCGCCGGGACCGGTTTCCGCGACGGCACGCAGAGCGCGTCGGCGACGGACCAGTACGCCGCCCGGCACAACCCGTTCGTCTACTTCCACTCGCTGGTCGACTCCGGCGCGTGCGAGCGCGACGTCGTACCGCTGACGCACCTCACCGGTGACCTCGCCCGCACGTCGACGACGCCGCAGTTCTCCTTCATCGTGCCGAACCTGTGCGACGACGGGCACGACGCGCCGTGCACCGGCAAGGACGCGACCGGCTCCAACGCCGGCGGCCTCACGTCGGTCGACCACTTCCTGTCGACGTACGTTCCGAAGATCGAGGCGTCGCCGGCGTTCGGCAAGGACGGCCTGCTGCTGATCCTCGCCGACGAGTCGGACGGCCAGGACGCGACGAGCTGCTGCGGCGAGACGTTCGGGCCCAACTCGCCGTTCCCGGGCATCTACCCGGAGAGCGGCAACGGCCAGGGCGGCGGCCTGGTGGGCGCGCTCGCGATCGGCCGGTGCGTCCGGCCCGGCGCGACCGACGCGACGCCGTACAACCACTACTCGCTGCTGCGGTCGCTGGAAGACCTGTACGGCGTCACCACCGGTGGCGCCGACGGCAAGGGCCACCTCGGCATGGCCGGCGCCGCCGGGCTCGCGTCGTTCGGGCCGGACCTGTTCGCCTCCTGCTCGCATCGGAAGGGATAACTCGATGTCGCCCCTGACCCGGCGTCAACTCCTGCTCGCCGGTGCCGCCACCGCTGCGTCCGCCGCCGCGGGCCGCGCGCTCGGCGCACCGGCCGCGACGTCCGTGCCGACCGCCCGGCTGCCAAGGCCGTCGGCCAGCGGGATCGAGCAGATCGTCGTGCTCTGCATGGAGAACCGCTCCTTCGACCACTACCTCGGCTGGCTTCCCGGCGCCGACGGCCGGCAGGCCGGCCTGCAGTACCCGGACGACCACGGCGTCATGCACCCGACGCACCACCTGACCGACCTCCAGGGCTGCGCGTTCAACGACCCGGACCACTCGTACGAAGGTGGCCGGGTGCAGCTCAACCGGGGGCGTTGCGACGGCTTCCGCAAGGGCGGCAACGACGACTTCGCGCTGGGCTACTACACCAAGGACGACCTGCCGCTGTACGGGAAGTTCGTCGAGCAGACCACGGTGTTCGACCACTGGTTCGCGTCGATCCTGTCGTCGACGTACCCGAACCGTTTCTACACGCACGCCGCGCGCACCGACCGGATCGACAACGCCACCCGGACGACCTCGTTGCCGACGATCTGGGACCGGCTCTCGTCGGCCGGCGTACCCGCGACGTACTACTTCAGCGACCTGCCGTTCCTCGTCCTCTGGGGCGAGAAGTACGCGCGGCTGTCGAAGCACGTCGACACGTTCTTCGCCGACGCGCTCGCCGGGCAGTTGCCGCCGTTCAGCTATCTCGACCCGTACTTCCTCGGTGAGGGACAGGGCGGGTCGAACGACGACCACCCGCACGCCGACATCCGCCGCGGGCAGGCGTTCGTGTCGCTGGTCGCGACCGCGATCGCCAACTCACCGCAGTGGAAGAGCACCGCGCTGGTCATCACCTACGACGAGTGGGGCGGCTTCTTCGACCACGTCCGGCCGCCGCGGCTGCCCGACGACCACCAGAGCGTCGGGTCGGAGTACGACCACTCGCAGGCCGGTTTCCGGGTGCCGGCGTTCGTCTTCTCGCCGTTCGCCCGCCGCGGCGGGATCGACCACCACGTCTACGACCACGCGTCGATCCTGTCGTTCGTCGAGTGGCGGTTCGGGCTGGCTCCGCTGTCGGCCCGCGACCGCGCGGCGCGCAACATCGCCTACGCGCTCGACTTCGCGCACCCGAACTTCGCGGTGCCGGCCGTGCCGCTGGTCACCGACCCGGGGCCGCACGTCTGCGGTGCGCCGAGCGGCCCGATGGCGGCGGAGGAGCCGTTCTGGCTCGGCCTCAAGGACAAGGCCGAAGGCCTACCCGGCTGGCGCCACATCGTCTAGGCCGTTTCGCCGGCCGGCCGGTTCCGCCGGGTTCGTGATCATGGCGTTTGCCCGCTGCGTACGCCATGATCACACCCAAAAGTGGGCGACAACGCCATGATCACGCACGGGCCTCACGACAGCAACGGCGTTCCCTGGCGGGTGGCGTTAGCGGCGGCCGCGGGCGATCTTCCGCGCCGGTGACTTCTTGGCCGGTACCGACCGGCGAGCCACGGTCTTCTTCGCCGCGCCAGCCTTCTTGACCGGCGCCCTCTTGGCCGGGGCCTTCTTGACCGGCGCCCTTTTGGCCGGGACCTTCTTGACTGGGGCTTTCTTGGCCGCAGTCTTCTTCGCCGCCGTCTTCTTTACGGCCGCCCTCTTGGCCGGCGCCTTCTTCGCCGGCGCCTTCTTCCTCGCGGCCGGAGCCCGGGTCACGGCCGCCCGCTTGGCCGGCGCGTTCTGGGCGGCGGTGCGCGGCACCCGCGGCGCCGCCGGCCGCACCTCCTCGACCGCTTCCTCGACGTCTTCGTCCTCGGCGTCTTCGTCTTCGAACTCATCGTCCGCGAGGTCCTCGAGGTCCTCGTCCGTGACCTCGACCGGTACCTCGGCGGCGCGGGTCGGCCGGTCGGCCGCTCGGGGCCGCGGTCGCTCCAGCCAGTCGAGGTCGGCGCGCAACGTCGCGATCAGCTCGGCCCGGTCCGCGGTCGCGGAACGCACCGCGAGGCTGTACCGGCTGAACACGTCGAGGTCGGTGAGCTCTACCCGGTCGTCGTCGGCCATGCCGGTGAGCCTACGAGTTCGCCGGTTCGCCGGTGCGCTCGATGGTCGCCGAGCCGAGCACCCGGTCCCCGTCGTACAGTGCCGCCGTCTGCCCGGACGCGACGCCGCGGGCCGGCACGTCCAGCCGCAGCCGCAGCCCGCCGCCGTTCTCGAGCACCTCGACGTACGCCGGGAACGCCTCGCCGTGCGCCCGTAGCTGCACCAGCGCGGTCGCCGGAAGCGCGGGAGCGTCACCGCACCACACGGGCGCGCCGGTCAGCACCGTCCGCACGTCGAGGTCGGCCGCGGTGCCGACCGTGACGGTCCGGGTCACCGGCGACACGTCGAGCACGTACCGCGGCCGGCCGTCCGCGGCCGGTGTGCCGATGCGAAGCCCGCGCCGCTGCCCGACCGTGAACGCGTACGCGCCGTCGTGCGCGCCGACGACCGCGCCGGACTCGGCGTCGACGATCGGCCCGGGCTGGTCGCCGAGCTGCGCGCGCAGCCAGCCCGCGGTGTCGCCGTCCGCGATGAAGCACACGTCGTGGCTGTCCGGCTTGTCGGCGACGCCGAGCCCGCGCGCCTGCGCCTCCCGCCGTACCTCCGACTTTTCCGTGTCGCCCAACGGAAACATCGCCCGCGCGAGCTGCCACGGCGCGAGTACGGCGAGCACGTACGACTGGTCCTTCCCGGCGTCGCGCGCCCGGTACAGCACGCCGCCGTCGAGCCGGGCGTAGTGGCCGGTGCACACGGCGTCGAAGCCGAGCGCCACCGCACGGTCGAGCACGGCGGCGAACTTGATCCGCTCGTTGCACCGGATACACGGGTTGGGCGTGCGGCCGGCGGCGTACTCGGCGACGAAGTCGTCGACGACCTCGCGACCGAAGCGCTCGGCGACGTCCCACACGTAGAACGGGATGCCGAGCACGTCGGCCGCCCGCCGCGCGTCCCGCGCGTCCTCCAGCGAGCAGCAACCGCGCGCGCCGGTACGCAGCGCCGCCGGCGTGGACGACAGGGCGAGGTGTACGGCGGTGACGTCGTGGCCGGCGTCGACGGCACGCGCAGCCGCGACCGCGGAGTCGACCCCGCCGGAGAGCGCAGCGAGAACCTTCATTGCGCGGCGGTGCGGGCGCGGTCGACGACCGGACCGATCGCGGCGAGCAGCGCGGCGACGTCGGCGGCGGTCGACGTGTGCCCGAGGCTGAACCGCAGCGACCCGCGCGCCCGTGCCTCGTCGTGCCCCATCGCGAGCAGTACGTGGCTCGGCCGTGCGACCCCGGCCGAGCACGCCGACCCGGTCGAGCACTCGATGTCGCGTGCGTCCAGCAGCATCAGCAACGCGTCGCCCTCGCAACCCGGGAAGGAGAAGTGCGCGTTGCCCGGAAGCCGCCGGTCGAAAGCGAAATCGGTGTCGCCGTTGAGCTGCGCGTCCGGCACCGCGGCGACGACACCCGACACCAGCGACGCGCGCAGCGCGGCCAGCCGGTCGGCCCGCTCGGGCTGCTCCTTCACCGCGATCTCGACCGCGGTCGCCAGCGCCGCGACCGCCGGTACGTCGAGCGTCCCCGACCGCACGTCGCGCTCCTGGCCGCCGCCGTGCAGCACCGGCGCCACCTCGACGTCGCGGCCGAGCAGCAGCGCGCCCGCACCGAGCGGGCCGCCGAACTTGTGCCCGGTCACGGTCAGCGCGTCGACACCGCTCGCCGCGAAGTCGACCGGGAGCTGCCCGACCGCCTGCACCGCGTCGGTGTGCATCGGCACGCCGAACGAGTGCGCGATCTCGGCCAGCTCGGCGATCGGCTGCACGGTGCCGACCTCGTTGTTGGCCCACATCACGCTGACCAGCGCGACATCGTCGGGCGCCGCCTGGATCGCCGCTGCCAGCGTCGCCGGCGCGACCCGCCCGGACGCGTCGACGTCGAGCCACTCGACCTGCGCGCCCTCGTGCGCCGCCAGCCACAGCGCGGTGTCGAGCACCGCGTGGTGCTCCACCGCGGAGGCGAGCACCCGGCGGCGGCGCGGGTCGGCGCCGTGCCGGGCCCAGAACAGTCCCTTGACCGCGAGGTTGTCGGCCTCGGTCCCGCCGCTGGTCAGCACGACCTCGCTGGGCCGCGCGCCGAGGGCCGCCGCGATCGTCTCGCGCGACTCCTCGACCACCCGGCGGGCCCGGCGCCCGGCGGCATGAAGGGACGACGCGTTGCCGACCTGCCGGAGCAGGCCGGACATCGTGTCCGCCGCGGCCGGCAGCATCGGCGTGGTGGCCGCGTGGTCCAGATACGCCATCGCCGCCAGCCTAACCGGCGCCTAACCGGCTGCGGCCACCCGAAATCGGCTCAGACGAGCTCGGGCCGCGACCACGGCTCGCCGTGCACGTGCGTCGCCAGCCACGCCCAGACCGTCTCGTACCAGACCCGCGCGTTGCCCGGCTTGAGCACCCAGTGGCCTTCGTCGGGGTAGTAGAGGTACTTCGACTCGACGCCGCTGCGCTGCAGGTCCCACCAGAGCCGCAGCCCCTCGCCGATCGGTACCCGGTAGTCGCGGTCGCCGTGGATCACGAGCATCGGCGTACGGATCTCGGCGACGAACCGGTGCGGCGACCACTCCTCGTAGCGTTCCGGCCGGTCGTGCGGCAGCCCCCACTCGCGGGCCCAGTAGGCCGGGTTGTCGGTCGTGCCCTGGAACTGGTCGAGCGCCCACAAGCTCGCGTGCGTCACGATCGCGCGGAACCGGTCGGTGTGACCGGCGACCCAGTTGGCCATGTAGCCGCCGTACGACCCGCCCATCGCCGCGATCCGCGTCTCGTCGATGTCGGCCCGCTTCACGACGTCGTCGGTGACGCTCATCAGGTCGGTGTACGGCGTCCCGCCCCACTGCCCCCACCCGCGCGCGATCATCGACCGCCCGTAGCCGGTCGACAGTGCGGGGTCCGGCAGCAGTACGGCGTAGCCCTTGGCGACCATCAGCCACGGGTTCCACCGCCAGGCCCAGGCGTTCCACGAGTTGAGCGGGCCGCCGTGGATCCAGAGCAGCAGCGGCGCCGGCGTATCCGCGCTGGCGCCCGGCGGCAGCGCGAGCCACGCGTGCACCGACGCGCCGTCGTCGACGGTGACGGTGAGCTCCTCCAGCCGGCCCGGGATGTCGACCGCGCCGGGCGCGAGCAGCTCCGCCGCCTCGACCGGCGCGGTGGCGCGGGCGTCGAGCCGGACCGGCCGCGGTGGCGAGTCGATGGAGTCGCGCAGCGCGTAGATCCACGCCCCGTCGGGACTGACGCACAACTCGGCGAAGTGGCCGGTCGACGTCAGGCGGCTGACGGCGTCGGTCTCCAGGTCGACCCGGAAGATCGGGTGGTGGCCGTGGTCGTCGGAGGTCACGAACAGCGCCGAGTCGTCGTGCGCCCACGCGATGGCGGCCGGCCAGAAGTCGGCGCCGGCGCCGACCGCGCGCCCGGTCCCGGTCTCGAGATCGACGACCCAGACCTGCGGCAGCGGCGGTTCGTCGTACGTCGAGTCGACGGCGCGGACGCAGGCGACCCGGCGGCCGTCGTTGCTGACGACCGGGTCGGCGTAGACGGCGTCGGCGGCGGCGGCGAGGACGCGCCGCTCGCCGGTCGCGGTGTCGATTGCGACGAGCTGCGCGCGCGGGAATCCGGGCTCGTCCGGGACCGCCCAGCCGGTGACGACGGTGCGGCCGTCGGGGGTGAGCGCGCACTGCTGCTCGTCGAGTGCGCGGCCCGGCGCGGGGGTCAGGTCGACCGGCTCGGCTTCCCCATCGGCCGGGATCGCCGCGGCGAGCAACCGCAGCTCGCCCGGGCCGAGGTCGTGGTCCCAGTAGCGGACCGGCGACGCGTCGTGGAGTACGGCGGAGACCTTGAGATCCTTGCGCTGCTTGCGCCGTTCCTCGTCCGCCGCGAGGTCGGCCGCGCCGGGCAGCGTCTCCGCGGCCATGACGACGGTGCGGGCGTCGCGCGCGGTCACCACCCCGGCGATGCCACCGGGACGGGACGCGACCTTGCGCGCCTCGCCGCCGCTCGCGTCGAGCAGCCACAGCGAGGCGGGGTCGTCGTCGCCGCCGCGCTTCGACACGAACACGACCGAGCCGTCGGGCAGGAACTCCGCGCCCGACTCGCCCTTCTCCGAAAACGTCAGCCGCCGCGCCGCGCGCTGCCCGGCCGGGTCGATCTCCCACAGCGCGCTGACGTACGCGTTGCCGTCGTCGTTGAGGGTCGCGACGGTCGCGACCAAGCGGCTCCCGTCGGGCGACAGGCGCAGGCCGTTGACCCTCGGTACGGCGTAGTAGTCGGTGAGGTCGTCGAAGGCTGCCACGCCCGGCACGCTAACCCAGCGCGGACTACCGACGCAGCAACATCCGTCGGGTCAGCGCCTCGCCGGGAAGCCGGCCGAGCTCGCCGTTCTCCGCGAGCACGAGCTGCGACGGCAGCATCCCGGCGGCGGCGCGGATGTCGGCGGCCGCGCCGACCGTCGCCGCGCCGGCGTCGCCGTTCGGGGCGAGGTGTACGACGACCTGCTGCCGGCCGTCGCGGGCCCGGCCGCCGACGACCACGCGCCAGTCGGCGAGGTCGGCCCGGCCGGCGAGCGCTCCCGCGACCGCGCGCAGGTCGAGCGGGAGGCCCGCGTCGGTCGCTACGACAAGGGCGCCGCGGCGTACGCCGACGAGCCGCGGCACCTTCCGCTGACAGGCCGGGCATGGAGACGTGTCGATGGCGGCGGCGAGGTCGCCGGTCCGCCAGCGCAGCACTGCGCTACCGCGCAGGCCGAGCTGGGAGAGCACCAGCTCGCCGCCGGCACCGGCCGCGGTTGACGGCTCGCCGGACACGGGGTCGCCGGACTCGGGGTCGACGACCTGCACGAGGTCGTGGTCGGGGTACGTGTGCAGGCCGCTGCCGCCGGCGGACGGCCGGCACTCCGCCCACGCCAACCGGCCGCCGGCCGGCACGTGCACGCCGAGCACCACGGCGTCGCCGGCCGCGCCGACATCGGCCAGCCCGCGGCGGGCGGCCGCGCGCTCGTCGTCGGTCGGGGCGCCGACGAGCAGCAGCGTGCGCAGCTGCTTCAGCGGCACACCGGCCTCGTTCAGGCCGGTCAACACCTGGGTCGCCGCGGCCGCGGCCACCGCGAGCACCGTCGGCGGCGCGAGCAGCGCGGCGGTCGCGACCTCGGCCGGGTCGATGCCCGGGAACAGCGCCGGGGCGCCCGCGCCTAACGCCGCGTAGTGCAGTGCGTCGTACTCGACCGAGCCGGGCGGCACCGCAGCGAGCAGCGCGTCGTCAGCCGTCGCGCCGATCACCGACCACATCCGCGCGCCGGTGCGGGACAGCACGTCGAGGTCGCCGCGGGTCGACGCGACCGGGTAGCGGAAGCCGAGACCGGTCCACCCGTACGACGTCGCGCGGGTCTCGCGGGCGACGATGCGCGGGTAGTCGCGCGAGCGGGTCGCCTTCTTGCGCAGCGCGCGCCGCAACGTCGGGCCGTGCGTGTGCAGCGCGAAGTGCTTCTCGCCGCCGTGCAGCACCAGCGACGCCATCGCGGCGGCGTCACCGGTCGGGCTCACGTCCCGCTCGCCGACCGCGGGGACCGACGCGAGCTTGTCGACCGACGTCACGGACGCCGCCGGCCGGCCGATGTCGGCGAACCGCTTCTTCCAGTACGCCGACCCCGACGCGACCGCGCGAACCTGCTCCCGGACGAGCTGGTCCTGCAGCCGCTGCCGGGCCTTGTCCCCGAGCCGATCCCACGCCACGCGACGACCCTAGTGGGTGGGCGGCGGGACCGGCCTCAGCGCGAACTCGTCAGCCAGTCGCAACCGGTGCAGTCGTCGGTGATCTCGCCACTGCCCGCGTCGACGAGCGCGCTGTAGAAAGGCTTCAGCTGGCCCGGCGCGCCCGGCCCGCCATCGGTATAGGTCGGCGTGACGACGGTGACGACCCAGACCGGCCGGGACTCGTCCACGTTGGTGCTGCGGCTGATCCCGAACTGTTGCTCCACGTTCGCGCCGGACAGAAACTCGCTGAAGACCTGCGTCGTCGACGGGACGCCCAATGCCTTGAGCACGAATTGTTGAGCCTGCGCCCGCGTCATCACGCTCGCACCCTGCGGCAGCGGCGTCGCCCACGGCACCGACTGCAACTCGGCCCCCGCCTGCGGATTGCACACATCGTGCGCGGCCATGCACGCCTGCAGGCTCGGGTCGTTGATCCCGGTGTAACCGGACGGCACCGGCGCGTCGTTGGGTCCGGACCCGGTGTCGACCGCACCTTCCGAGTCGGCGACGGCCACCCCCGCCACGGTCCCCGCAAGGGCCAAGACGGCGGCGACGATTCCCGCTTTCCAGTAGCCGGTCATCCCTTCGCTGCCTCCCACACGTCGGAGCCATTGCCATAGCCCGTCAGACAGTTTGTGCCCGTCGTCGTGCCCGAGCAACGGCTGTCCACCCAGCTCGCCCCGTACGGATCGTGGACGAACGCCCCGGCACCGTTCATGTACTCGAGCGGCGAATGGTTCGCGAGTCCGGAGTGCACGTTGCCGTCGACCTCGGTCGTCTCCAGCCCGTGCTGCACCTCGTATCCGGTGCTGCTGCCCTGGTTCGTGGAGGTACCGACACGGTTGTAGTCGACGTAGACGTCCCAGTAGTTGTGATTACTCGAATTGCGTAACACCTCGTACTGGTGGTCCGACCCATCGGCCGTCGGGTAGGAAACCGTGTGCCGGTACTCGTTGCCGGCGGCATCGAAGTCGGCCCAGAAGCGGGTGTAGCGAACGCACGCGCACGGCGGCCAGTAGCCCTGGCGCAGGCCTGTCTCCACCCACTGCGACTCGTCCGCGTGCGTGTAGAACCACATCTCCTGGTTGATGTGGATCCCGTTGGTCGACGAGGCGCCCGTCGCCGTCAGCGCGACGTTGCGGAAGTCGTCGAACCCGCCGTAGTAGCGCTCGCCGTTCCTGCCGTTCACGCACGCTGTGGCGCTGGGGTGGAAGCCGTGCGCGCAGGTCTGTCCGGCTCCGACCCCCGCCGCGCTCGGCAGTGCCAGCTCACCGACGACAAGAGCGAGGACCGCCCCGAGCAACGCAATGCTGCGCAAGACCGTACGCACCGGCGTCCCCCTAGACCTCCGCAATACGACGCAAAGGTATCTAGCCGCCGGCAGTCCGTCAATCGCTGTTCGACCCTGTTTGCCAGGGCTATGCGAGAGCTACGACGAGTGGCGCTTCTCGATCTCCTCGGTGAGCTGCGGTACGACGTTGAACAGGTCGCCGACGACGCCGAAGTCGACCAGCTCGAAGATCGGCGCCTCGGGGTCCTTGTTGACCGCGACGATGGTCTTCGACGTCTGCATGCCGGCCCGGTGCTGGATCGCGCCGGAGATCCCGATCGCCATGTAGAGCTGCGGCGACACGGTCTTGCCGGTCTGCCCGACCTGGTTGGTGTGCGGGTACCAGCCGGCGTCGGTGGCCGCGCGCGACGCGCCGACCGCCGCGCCGAGCGAGTCGGCGAGCTTCTCGATCAGCGCGAAGTTGGAGCCCTCGCCGAGGCCGCGGCCACCCGAGACGACGATCGCCGCCTCGGTGAGCTCGGGCCGGCCACCCTTCTTCTCGGTGATCCGGTCGAGCACCTTGGCCTTCTTCGCCGCGTCCGACAACGTGACGCTGACCTGCTCCTCGGCACCTGCCGCCGGCGCGGGCTCCGGCGCGGTCGAGTTGGGCCGCACGGTGATGATCGGCGTACCTCTGTTCACCGACGACGACACGTTGAACGCGCCGCCGAAGATGCTCTGCCGGGCGACGAAACCGTCGTCGACACCGACCGCGTCCGTGATGACACCGGAGTCGAGCTTGACCGCGAGCCGGCCCGCGACCTCCTTGCCTTCCGGCGTACTCGGGATCAGCACCGCGACCGGCGAGACCGCGCCGACGATCTGCGCGAGCACCTCCGCCTTCGGCGCGACGAGATAGGAGTCGAGGTCGCCGTCACCGGCGACGTAGACCTTCGCCGCGCCGTACTCCGCGAGCTTCGCCTTGGCGTTGTCGGCACCGTTACCGATGAAAACGGCGGACGGCTCGCCGAGCGAGCGGGCGAGGGTCAGCAGCTCGAGCGTGACCTTCTTCGGAGCACCGTCGACGTGCTCGACGAGAACGAGAACCTCAGCCATCAGTCGTGTGCTCCCTAGACGAACTTCTGCGACGCGAGGAACTCGGCGAGCTTCGTGCCGCCGTCGCCCTCGTCCTTGACGATCTGACCGGCCTGCTTCGGCGGCCGGGCGGCGACATCGGCGACCGTGGTCGCGGACCCGCCGAGACCGACCTTGTCGGCCTCGATGCCGGCGTCGGCGAGCGTGAGGGTCGTGAGCGGCTTCTTCTTCGCCGCCATGATCCCCTTGAACGACGGGTAGCGCGGCTCGTTGATCTTCTCGACGACCGAGATGACCGCCGGTGTCGGCGCCTCGACGACGTCGTAGCCGGTGTCGGTCAGCCGCTCGATCTTCACCGTGCCGTCGCCGACCTCGACCTTGCGCGCGAACGTCAGCTGCGCCGCGCCGAGCCGCTCCGCGAGCATCGCGGGCACGACGCTCATGCGCGCGTCGGTCGACTCGACGCCGAGGATGACGAGGTCGTGCTCGATGGTGCCGAGTGCCTTCGCGAGCGCGTACGACGTGGCCAGCGCGTCCGAGCCGTGCAGGCCGGCGTCGACCAGGTGTACCGCCTTGTCCGCGCCCATCGACAGCGCCTTGCGGATCGTCTCGACGGACTTGTCCGGGCCCATCGTCAGGACGGTGACCTCGCCGCCGCTCGCTTCCTTGATCCGCAGCGCTTCCTCGACGGCGTACTCGTCGAGCTCGTTCATGACCCCGTCGACGCTCTCGCGGTCGACGGTCTTGTCGGTGGCACTGAGCTTCTTCTCAGCCCACGTGTCGGGAACCTGTTTCACGCAGACGACGATGTTCATGGCCGGCGGCCGACCTCCCTGGTTGCTGTGTCGCCTATGTTACCCGTCAGTACGGTTGGCAACCTCACCGAGATACCGCTCGGCGGTCGCCAGCTCGGCGACGATATCGGCGGCGGGTCGCGGCCGTGCCACCAGGCCCGCGGCCTGACCGGCCCACGTGACCGGTTCCTCCATCGGCTCCGGGTTGGCCCGCAGCTCGTCCTCGCGGCCGTGCCACTTGTCTGCGTACGGGTGCCGCAGCGCACGGCCGCCGAACTCCGCCGGCCAGTCCGCGCCGCGGCCGATGTCGAGCACGGTCGTGTACGTCGTGTCGGCGAGGCCGGCCGCGGCGACCGCCTGCTTGCCGGCGTCCGGCGTCGCGGCCTCGGTCGCGACCGTGAACGCGGTGCCGACCCACGCACCGGCCGCGCCCGCGGCGAGCACGGCGGCGAGGCCGCGGCCGGTCGCGATCCCGCCGGCCGCGAGGACCGGTACGTCGGCCGCGTCGAGCACCGCTTGCAGCAGCGGCAGCGTCGCGACCTCGTTGCGGCCGTGACCGCCGCCTTCGCCACCGCGTACGACGATGACGTCGACGCCGATCGCGAGCGCGGCTCTTGCGTCGTCGAGAGTGCCCACCTGCGTCGCGACGAGCTTGCCGGCCGCCTGCGCCCGTTCGACGTACGGCGCGTACGGGCCGTAGGACACCGAGACCAGCGCCGCGTCGGACTCGATCGCGGCGTCGAGCGGCTCGTCGTTCTTCGCCAGCAGCCACGCGAGCAGCCCGACGCCGTACGGCTTCCCGCTCGCGCCCGCGATGTCGAGCTCGGCGCGCAGCTGCTCGCCGGTGCCGGCGGCGAAGCCGACCATGCCGAGCCCGCCGGCCGCGCTGACCGCGGCCGCGAGCGCGCCGCCGGAGACGCCCGCCATCGGCGCGGACACGACGGGGACGGTCAGCCCGAACGTGTTGGTCAACCAGGTACGGATCACCGGGCCATCATCCTGGAGTCGAGTTGTCAGCGGCACAGGTGGCTATAGCGACGTGTGGTGCTGACAACTCGGGCAGGACGCGGTGGCGACCCCCCCAGCTGGGTCGCCACCGCGCCGCTTGCGCGCCGCCGCTTCCGTCAGGCGGCGGCGGAGGCCAACGTGCGCACCGACGTGCCGAGCTGCTGCCCGCAGCACGCCGTCGTCACGAAGGTCTGGTTGTCGCACCCGTCGCCGACGCACCCGCTCGCGCCGCAGCCGGCGCAGTCGAGCAGGTCGTTGTTGCAGGCGCTGCCGTCGAACAGTCGTCCGTCACAGTGGCGCATCGTGTCCTTCTTTCCGTCGGACTTGCCGTGCGTTGTGTCTGACGCCGTTGTCAGCTGTCGCTTTGAGCGATCTAGTGGAACTGCTCTTCTTCTGTGCTGCCGCGCAGCGCGAGGGTCTCGGCCTGCGGGTCGATCGCGCTCGCTACCAGGTCGAAGTAGCCGGCACCGACCTCGCGCTGGTGCTTCGTCGCGGTGTAGCCGGCCTGCTCCGCCGCGAACTCCTTCTCCTGCAGCTCGACGTACGCCGTCATGCCGCCCTCGGCGTAACCGCTGGCGAGCTCGAACATCGAGTAGTTGAGCGCGTGGAAGCCGGCCAGGGTGATGAACTGGAACTTGTAGCCCATCGCGCCGAGCTCGCGCTGGAACTTCGCGATCGTGTCGTCGTCGAGCGCGGCCTTCCAGTTGAACGACGGCGAGCAGTTGTACGCGAGCAGCTGGTCCGGGAACTCCTTCTTGACCGCCTCGGCGAACT
>JAVEEI010000104.1 GCA_030840525.1 Frankiaceae bacterium | reverse complement strand
ACATGGGCTGGAACACCGTCGCGCCACCGCTGTCGAGCGCGCTGTTCCGCGGCGTCGAGAGCGAGCGCTTCTACTTCGTGCACTCGTACGCCGCCCGCTCGTCCGGCGACGGTGCGGGGGAGACCGTCGCGGAGCACGGCACGCCGTTCGTCGCGGCCGTCGAGCGGGGCGCGCTGGCGGCGACCCAGTTCCATCCGGAGAAGTCCGGCGACGCCGGCTTGGCGTTGCTGGCGAACTGGATCCGCGGCGTGACGGCACAATAGGACCCGTGTTGCGGTGGCTGACGTCCGGTGAGTCGCACGGCCGCGCCCTTGTCGGCGTCGTCGAAGGCCTGCCCGCCGGGATCCGGATCACCACCGACGACATCGCCGACGAGCTCGCCCGCCGCCGGCTCGGTGTCGGCCGCGGCGCGCGGATGACGTTCGAGCGCGACGACGTCGACCTGGTCGGCGGCGTGCGTCACGGCGAAACGATGGGCGGCCCGGTGGCCATCCTCGTCGGCAACACCGAGTGGCCGAAGTGGGAGACGGTGATGTCGCCGGACCCGGTGCCCGCCGACGTGCTCGACGGCCTCGCGCGCAACGCGCCGCTGACCCGGCCGCGGCCCGGGCACGCCGACCTCGTCGGCATGCAGAAGTACGGCTTCACCGACGCGCGGCCGGTGCTCGAACGCGCGAGTGCGCGCGAGACCGCCGCGCGGGTCGCGCTCGGCGCGGTCGCGAAAGCGTTGCTACGACAGGCATACGGCGTCACCGTGCTCAGCCACGTCGTCGCGATCGGCACGGTCACCGCGCCTGCGGACTGTGTGCCCGGGCCCGCCGACCGCGATGCCGTCGACGCAGACCCGGTGCGCTGCGCCGACTCCGCGTCGTCCGCCGCGATGCTGGAGGAGATCGAGCGGGCGCGCAAGGACGGCGACACCCTCGGCGGTGTCGTCGAGGTCGTCGTCCACGGCCTGCCGCCCGGCCTCGGCAGCCACGTGCACTGGGACCGCCGGCTCGACGCGCGGCTCGCCGGTGCACTCATGGGCATCCAGGCGATCAAAGGCGTCGAGGTCGGCGACGGTTTCGCCGGCGCGGCCCGGCGCGGCAGCGAGGCGCACGACGAGATCGACGCGACCGACGACGGCCTGCGTCGCCGTACCGACCGGGCCGGCGGGATCGAAGGCGGCATGTCGACCGGGCAGCGGTTGCGGGTGCGCGCGGCGATGAAGCCCATCTCGACCGTGCCGCGCGCGCTCGACACGGTCGACGTGGTCAGCGGCGAGCCGGCGAAGGCCATCAACCAGCGTTCCGACGTCTGCGCGGTGCCGGCCGCCGGTGTCGTCGCCGAGGCGATGGTCGCGCTGGTCGTCGCCGATGCGGCGCTGGAGAAGTTCGGCGGCGACTCGCTCGCGGAGACGGCGCGCAACCACGCGGCGTACGTCGCATCGCTGGCGATTACGTGATGCCCTGGGTCGTGCTGGTCGGGCCTCCCGGCGCCGGCAAGACGACGGTCGGCCGGCTGCTCGCGGCCGCGGCCGGCCGGGCGTTCCGCGACACCGACGGCGACGTCGAAGCCGCCGCGTCGATGTCGGTCGCGGACATCTTCGTGGAGTGCGGCGAGGCGCGGTTCCGCGAGCTCGAACGCGCCGCCGTTGCGGCGGCACTCGCCGAGCACGACGGCGTCCTTGCCGTCGGCGGCGGCGCTGTGCTCGACCCGTCGACCCGAGAGGCGCTCCGCGGCCACACGGTCGTGTTTCTCGACGTCACGGTCGCGGACGCGGCGGCGCGGGTCGGGCTCAACCAAAGCCGCCCGCTGTTGCTCGGCAACCCCCGCGCGCAGCTCACCCGGTTGCTCGACGAGCGCCGCCCGCTCTACACCGAGGTCGCGAGCGTCACCGTCGACACGACCGGTCGCGACGCGGAGACCGTTCTCGCCGATGTGCTCGCGGCACTGGTGCCGGCGTGACGACGATCCGCGTCGACGGGCCACCGCCGTACGACGTCGTCGTCGAACTCGGCGCGACCCGCGCGTTGCCCGCCGTGGTCGCCGGCGCGGGTGCGGTCGTCGTCGTCGCGGACGAGCGGCTCTCCGACCGCGCCGATGAGATCGCGCGCCTGCTTTCCGGCGTCGAGGTGACGGTCGAGCTGGTGCCGTCGGGCGAGCAGGCGAAGACCGTGGCCAACCTCGACCGGTTGTGGCAGGCGTTCGCCGACGCGGGGCTGTCGCGCTCCGGCGCGGTCGTATCCGTCGGCGGGGGAGCGACGACCGACCTCGCCGGGTTCGCGGCGGCGACGTGGATGCGCGGCGTGCGGGTCGTGCACGTGCCGACGACGCTGCTCGCGATGGTGGACGCGGCGGTCGGCGGCAAGACCGGCGTCAACACCGCGGCCGGCAAGAACCTCGTCGGCGCGTTCCACCCGCCGGCCGCCGTCCTCGTCGACCTCGACGTCCTGTCGACGCTTCCCGACGCGGAGTGGACGAACGGCATGGCCGAGGTCGTGAAGGCCGGATTCGTTGCGGATACAGGGATTCTCGACCTCGTTCGCGACGACGCGCACGCACACGCGGACGAGCTGGTCGAGCGGTCGGTCGCGATGAAGGCGGCGGTCGTGAGCGAGGACCCGGGCGAGGCGGGCCGGCGCGAGATCCTCAACTACGGGCACACGCTCGGGCACGCGATCGAACGCCGAGGGGGGTACCTGATGCCGCACGGGCACGCCGTGTCGATCGGCATGGTCTACGCCGCCGAGCTGGCCGAGATCACCGGCATCGGCCCGGTCGGCCTCGCCGCCGGCCACCGCGAGCTGCTGTCCGCGGTCGGGTTGCCGACCTCGTACGACGCCGGTGCGTTCGACGAGCTGTACGACGCGATGCGGCTGGACAAGAAGGCGCGGGCCGGCCGGTTGCGGTTCGTCGTACTCGCCGACGTCGGCAAGCCGGTCGGGCTCGACGACCCGGGCCGCGACTTGCTCGCCGCCGCCTACGAGCGGCTGGCCGCGTCATGAGTCGCGTCGTGTGGGTGCTCAACGGTCCCAACCTCGGCCGGCTCGGCAGCCGCGAGCCGGACGTCTACGGCACCGCGTCGTACGACGACCTCGTCGCCGCGTGCAAGTCGGCGGGGGAGCGGCTCGGGCTGGCGGTCGACGTACGGCAGACCGACGACGAGGCGACGTACGTGCACTGGCTGCACGAAGCGGCCGACGGCGGCGTCGACGCGCTGGTCCTCAACCCCGCCGCGTGGACGCACACGAGTGTCGCGGTGCGCGACGCGGCGGCCGCGCTCGCCGCGCCGTACGTCGAGGTGCACCTGTCGAACCCGCTGTCGCGCGAGGAGTTCCGGCACGTGTCCTACACCGCCAGCCACGCGACCGGCGTCATCGCCGGCTTCGGCCTCGACTCCTACCGGCTCGCCCTGCACGCCCTGGCCGACCGCCTTGCCACCGGGTCCTCCTAGTCGTACCATCTCCTGGTACCAGTCTTGAGGAGGCCGTGGTGGCGATCACCGCGAGCGAGGCGCGCAAGAACCTGTTCCCGCTCATCGAGCAGGTCAACGACGACCACACCCATGTGGAGATCACCTCGCGTCGCGGCAACGCCGTGCTGATCTCCCGTGACGAGTTCGAGTCGCTGCAGGAGACGGCGCACCTGCTGCGGGCGCCGGCCAACGCCCGCCGACTGCTGGAGAGCCTCGAGCAGGCCGTCGGTGGCCGGCGCGAGGAGCATGACCTCGTGCGATGAGGCTCGTCTTCACGCCGCACGGGTGGGACGACTACACCCACTGGCTGAGCGCCGACCGGACGGTACTGAAGCGCGTCAACCGCCTCATCGATGACGCGTTGCGCGACCCGTACGCCGGCATCGGCAAACCCGAGCCGCTGAAGCACGCGCTCGCCGGCGCGTGGTCGCGACGCATCACCGACGAGCACCGGCTCGTCTACCTCGTTGACGGTGACGACCTCGTCGTCCTCCAAGTGCGTTACCACTACTGAGAAAAGCCGGTCGCCGCCCCGCGCCCGAAGGCGGCGAGACGGCGACCGGCCGTGTGTGTGCAGGCGGCTCGCTAGGCGACCTTGACCTCGTCGACCGTCGCGGTGCCGACCGTCGTCAGGTTCAGCACGTGCTGGGCGCTCGTCGTGACCGAGCCGGTCCAGACCAGCAGCCCGCACTTCGTGAAGCTCTGGTGCTCGGACACGGTCGCCTTCTTCACGCCGTCGAGCTTCACGACCAGGCTGCCGAGCGTCGGGCCCTTGCAGCCGTAGACGTAGACCGTCGACCCGGCCAGCGCCAGCGACACCGTGTGGCCGCTGGTGGCCCGCTCGAAGGTGCCGCCGATCGCGTTGCTCGACGAGGCGCGGGCCCAGCCGGACGGCCAGGTCCACGCGACGCTGCGGTCGTCGGCGATCGTCGTCGTACGCACCGCGCCGCCGACGACCACCGCGGTGTTGTTCGCGGCGTCGTGGACGTTGCCGATCAGGTGCAGCGCGTATCGCTGCCCGGTCACGAGCTTGTGCGTCGGCGTCAGCGTCCACGTGTTGGCCGCCGCACCGAGCGCGACCGACACCGGCACCGGCGCGCCGCCGGCCACCGCCGTCAGCTCGACCGTCGCGGCGCTCACGCCGATGACGGCTTCGCTCGACTTCATCGTCAACGGCGAGTTGACGGCGATGCCGCTCTTGGTCGTCAGCGAGAGCTGCGGCGCGGTCGTGTCGACCGTGACCGCCAGCGGCGTCGACGCGGGCAGGTGGTTGCCGGCCCGGTCGACCGGGACGACGCGCCAGATGTACGAGCCGTCGGCGACGTGCACGACCGCCTCCCCGTCACCGGCCACCGTGCTGCCGCTCGGGTTGTAGCAGGGCAGCGCCAGCGACGAGTCGCACGCACGGTCGACCGACAGGCTCGCGACCGGAGTCGCGAAGTCGGTGTCCGAGCTGTCCGCGATCTGGAGGAGGTAGTGCTCGGCCTCGGTCGCCGCGCCACCGACGGTGCCGGCGTTCGGGTACTTGCCGAGCAGGTCCTGCCAGCTGAAGCGCTCCGCGCCGTTGAGGTGCACCGCCGAGACGCCGGCGATGCGCGGCGTCCGCTTGAGGAACGTGACGATCTCGCTGGACGAGCACGACCCGCCGTTGTCGCCGCAGGCGGCCACCTCGACGTAGTAGCCGCGGCCGGCGGTGAAGTCGCGGAACTCGTCGCGCGGCGTCAGCGACAGGAACGTCGTGTTGTACACGCGCTCGATGTTCGAGAACGCCGGGTCGTCGGCGATCGTGACCATGTAGTTGCTGGCGAACTTGCCGCCGGCGTCCGACACCGGCGACCACGTGATCTCCGGGGTGTCGGTGCAGCTGTACGTCGCCGGGGTCGAGCCGGTCGAGGCAATCGCGGGCGCGCCGCAGTTGGTGAGGCTGACGCCGATCGGCCCGTACGTCGTCGGGTCCGAACCCGAGTCGCTCACCGGCCACGCGACCGAGTTGGTCGCCGACCACAGCGAGCACTCGTGCGACGGGCTGGCCGGCGTACCGAGGGCGGCCGGCGTGTTCGCGGCCGGGTCCGGGCTCGCGCTCGAAGAAGACTGCGGCGTGCCGAAGCAGTCCAGAGTCTGCGTCTGCGGCCCGGCCGGCACCGCGTCCTGCGAGTCGTCGACACCGCGCACCCGCCAGAAGACCGGCGTCTTGTCCGGGTCGAAGCCGCTGAAGTCACACGTGTCGACGCCCGCGTCGGCGGCACCGACGGAGGTGTACGGCGTGAACGTCGTGCGCGTAGTGAGGCAGTCGAGCGTCGTCTTGCCGTCGTTCCACTTCGCGGCCTGCGCGCCCGAGTCCTTCGGGTCGGCCGGGAACGTCGGGAACGTCGAGAACTCGATCTCGTACGACGACGCATCCGGGATCGCCGACCAGCTGAACCGCCACGGCATCGTGCCGTTCACCCGGTTGTCGTTGGGCACGGCGTTCGGCGACGCGCCGGGCGCGTCGTCCCAGCCGCGGAACAGCTCGGCCGGCGCCGACCAGGTGCCGTTGACCGCGTCGGTCGTCGCGCGCACCCGCCAGTAGTAGGCGCCGTGGTCGAGCGGCTGCGGCAGCGCGAGCGCGGGGCCGCTCACGTGGCCGCTGTTGGGCAGCGTCCAGAGGTTCGTCGCGTCGGTGAAGTCGTTGCTGTTGGACAGCTCGACGTCGTAGCCGGACGCACCGGTCACCGGCGACCACGACAGGACGGGGTCCTTCTGCCACGTCGAGGGGTCGTTGATGTCGCTGCTGCTGTTGTCCGGCGCGAGCGACGTCGGCGTACCCAGGGATGCCGCCATCGAGACCGCGGGGACGGCGAGCGTGCCGATCACAGCGGTCGCCGTACCAACGGCGAGCAGGCCAATACGACGGGAAAGTGCCACGGTGGAGCCCCCGTAGTTCGTTGTCGGTGTGACGCCTGTGACGACAGGCATCGGGTTACCTTCGGCGGCTTGCTCCGACCTGCTTGAGGGGCCTCACCCATTCGGAGCAGGCCGCCTAGACGACTATGGCCTTACTCGGCGCCCGCGGCCAGCAATCCGCGCCGAGCCGGCCGGCGTGGCGCGCGCGGATCACGACATGTCCGCCCAATCGTGGGCACCGGTGGTTGCCGTAGCATCGGCGACCGTGGCTACGACGAACGACATCAAGAACGGGATGACCCTCGACCTCGACGGAGTGCTCTGGAACGGCGTCG
>JAVEEI010000093.1 GCA_030840525.1 Frankiaceae bacterium | reverse complement strand
GAGCGCGAGCTGCGGGTCCGCGAGCTGCTTGCCGGCAACGCCGACCGCGAAGGTACGACGCGCTGGCCGGCCGAGCTGGCCCCGGCGCTGCGGCTGCGCGGGTTCGCCCGGGAGGTCGCCGACCTGCTCGACCGGGCCCGCGAGCGTGGCCTGTCTGCCGAGGACCTCGGCCGCCTGGGCGTGGCCCACGACCGGCCGGCGTGGGTCGCGGCCGGCGACTTCCTGACCGAGTACCTCGACGTGCTCGCCATCCGCGACGAGGTCGACTACGCCGGCCTGGTCACGCAGGCGACCGAGCTGCTCGACGGCCCGGCGGCGTCGCTGCGGGAGAAGTTCGCCGCGGTCTACGTCGACGAGTACCAAGACACCGACCCGGCGCAGGAGCGGCTGCTCGCCCGGCTGGCGGGCGACGGCCGGCTGCTGGTCGCGGTCGGCGACCCCGACCAGTCCATCTACGGCTTCCGCGGGGCGGACGTCGGCAACATCCTGGAGTTCCCGCGCCGATTCCGTGGCGCCGACGGGAGCGAGGCGGCGGTCGTCGCGCTCGGCACCTGCCGGCGGATGGGCCCCGACCTCTTGCCGGTGTCGCGCGAGTTCGCCCGGCGCATCCCGCTCGGCTCGCTGACCTCGCGCCGTGACGCGCACCGGGGCCTCACCGCGGCCGGGCCGGAGGGCGTCGAGCCGCCGCGCATCCGGCTGTTCCCGACCGTGGCCGAGCAGGCGACCGCGATCGCCGACCTGCTCCGCCGGGCACACCTCGCCGACGGCGTCGCCTGGCGCGACATGGCGGTGCTGGTGCGTTCGGGGGTGCGCAGCATCCCGGTGTTGCGGCGGGCCCTGACCGCGGCCGGGGTGCCGGTCTCGGTCGCCGCCGACGAGGTGCCGCTGGCGCACGACCCCGCGCTTGCGCCGCTCCTCACCGCACTCGACATCGTCGCGCCGCGCGCGCCGCTGACGCCCGACGCGGCGCACATGCTGCTGCTCTCGCCGCTGGCCAACGCGTCGCCGGGGGCGGTGCGCGCGCTCGGCCGGCAGCTGCGCGCGCTCGACGCGGCCGGCGGCGGGCTGCCCCGGCCGGCCGCGCAGCTGATCTGCGAGGCGTTGCTCGACCCGCGCGACCTCGACCTGCTCGACCACTGGTCGGCGGAGCCGGCCCGCCGGCTGGCGAAGCTGCTGGCGAAGGCGCGCGCGCTCGCCGACGACGCCAACCACGGGCGGGCCGCCGTCGACGAGGTGCTCTGGGTGCTCTGGGACGGCTCCGGCTGGGCCCGGCGGCTCGCCGCCGCGTCCGCCTCCGGCGGTGCCGCCGGCCGGGCCGCCGACCGCGACCTCGACGCCGTGCTCGGGCTGTTCGACGTCGCCGCGCGGGTGGAGGAGCAGCGGCCGCGCGCGGGAGTCCCGGTCCTGCTCGACGCGATCGCGGCACAGGAGATCCCGGCGGCGCCGCTCGACGAGCGGAGCGCGCGGCTCGACGCCGTACGGCTGCTCACCGCACACCGGTCGAAGGGCGGTGAGTGGGACCTCGTCGTCGTAGCCGACGTGCAGGAAGGGGTGTGGCCCGACCTGCGCCGGCGCGGCTCGCTGCTCGAAGCCGACGCGCTCGGGCCGGATGTCATGGGGCCGACCGGGCCGCGCGAGGTCAGCAACGCGGCGCTGCTGGCCGAGGAGCGGCGGCTGTTCTACGTCGCGCTCACCCGCGCGCGGCGCCGGCTGGTGGTCACCGCGGTCTCCGGGGTCGACGACGACGCGGAGCGGCCGAGCCGGTTCCTCGACGAGCTGGGGCTCGAGCTGCCGGCGACCGAGCTGGCCGGCACCGGCCTGCTCGCGCCGTCGTCGCTGGTGGCCCGGCTGCGCCGCGCGCTGATGGACGACGCGTCGTCGGAGGGGCTGCGGCAGGTCGCCGCGGCGCAGCTCGCCGCGCTGGCCGCGGCGACCGGCCCGGGCGGCGAGGCGCTGGTGCCCGCGGCCCGGCCGGACACGTGGTGGGGCGTGCGCGCGCCGACGCCGGGCGCGGCTCCGGTTCGGCCGGCCGACGTCCCGGTGACGCTGTCCGGGTCCGGCGTGTCCGCGCACCAGCGCTGCCCGCGGGCCTGGTTCCTCGACCGCGAGGCGCACGCGTCCGCGGCGACCAGCTCCTCGCAGGGCCTCGGCTCGGTGGTGCACGCGCTGGCCGAGGCGGTCGCGACCGGCGAGCTGCCGGCCGACCTCGACGTACTCGAGAGCAGGCTCGCCGAGATCTGGCCGTCGTTGCCGTTCGACGCGCGCTGGCAGGCCGACCGCGAGTGGGCCGAGGCCCGCCGGCTGCTCCGCCGGTTCGTCCGCTGGCACTCCGACGACGAGCGCGAGCTGCTCGGCGTCGAGGTCGAGTTCACCGTCGCGCACTCCGCCGACGTCGTGCTCAAGGGCCGGGCCGACCGGCTCGAGCGCGACGCCGACGGGCGGGTCGTCGTCGTCGACCTCAAGACCGGCCGCACCGTCCCGGTCGACCGCGACCTGCCGCGCGAGCCGCAGCTCGGCGTCTACCAGCTCGCGGTCCGCGACGGTGCGTTCGCCGACCGCCATCCGGGGCCGCCGGGCGGGGCCGAGCTGGTGCAGCTACGCCGTGAGGTGCGCGGTGCGGTCAAGGTGCAGGCGCAGCCGGCGATGGCGGCCGACGACGCGTGGTGCGCCGACCTCGTCGACACGACCGCGGCGACGATCCGGGCCGAGGCGTTCGACGCGCGGCCCAACGACGGGTGCGACCGCTGCCCGTTCCGTACGTCGTGCCCGGCGCACCCGTCCGGCGGCCAGGTGGTGTCGTGACCGGCACCGACGAGCGCGGCCACTACCTGCGCGAGCTGCTCGGTGTCGACTACACCAACGAGCAGTTGCGGGTCGCGACGCATCCGCTCGGCCCGCAGCTCGTCGTCGCCGGTGCCGGCTCGGGCAAGACCGCGGTGATGGCCGCGCGGGTCGTGCACGCCGTCGCGCACTTCGGCGTCGCACCCGACCGCGTCCTCGGCCTCACCTTCACGACGAAGGCGGCGGGGGAGCTGGCCGAGCGGGTCCGGCGCTCGCTGTCGCGGCTCGCCCGGCGGCACAACCACGACGGCGCCGCCGACGAGTTGCCGACCGTCTCGACCTACCATGCGTACGCCGCCGCGCTCGTCCGCGACCACGCGCTGCGGATCGGGCGCGAGCCGGTGACGACGTTGCTGACCGAGGCGATGCAGTGGCAGCTCGCGCTGCGGGCGGCGCGGTCGGCGGCCGGCCCGTTCGAGCATCTCGACTGGACGACCGCGCACGTCGCGCGGCTGCTTCTCCAGCTCTCCGCCGAGATGGCCGAGCACCTCGTCGAGCCCGACGCCGTGCGCGACTTCGACCGCAAGGTGGTCGAGGCGATCGACGGCCTGCCGACCGTGGTCAAGGACGTCGCGCTCATCGCCGAGCGGGCCCGCGGCCGCGACCAGCTGCTCACCCTCGTCGCGGCGTACGCGGGCCTCAAGTCGGGTCTCGACCTGATCGACTACGGCGACCAGGTCGCGCTGGCCGCCCGGATCGCCGAACGGTCGCGGGTCGTCGGCGCGATCGAGCGGTCCCGCTTCGCTCTCGTCGTCCTCGACGAGTACCAGGACACCGGCGTCGCGCAGCGGCTGTTGCTTTCCCGGCTGTACGCCGGCGGGCACGCGGTCACCGCGGTCGGCGACCCGCACCAGGCGATCTACGGGTGGCGCGGCGCGTCGGTCGGCAACCTGCTCCGGTTCGGCGAGCACTTCCCGGTGGGCGCCGGCGGCGAGCTCACGGCGATGCCGTTGATGACGAGTTTTCGTTGCGGTGGAAGGATTTTGGCGGCGGCAAACGCCATCGCCGCCCCGCTTCGGCGGCCCGGCGGGCGGCGGCCGGCGCTCGACGTGCCGCCGCTGGCCGCCGCGCCCGGGCGCGAGGAGGCCGGCGACGTCCTGGTCGCGCGGGTCGAGACCGACCAGCAGGAGGCGGCGCTGGTCGCGGACCGGCTCGCGTGCTTCCTGGCCGACGGCACACCGGCCCGCGAGATGGCCGTGCTGGCCCGGCGGCGGGCCGACTTCGCCCGGTTGCACCGGGCGCTGGTCGCGCGCGACGTGCCGGTCGAGGTCGTCGGGCTCGGTGGCCTGCTCGAGATGCCCGAGGTCGCCGACGTCGTCGCGACCCTGTCGCTGCTAGTCGACGCGACCGACAACCCGGCGGCGGTGCGGTTGCTCACCGGGCCGCGCTGGCGCATCGGCGTACGGGACCTCGCCGCGCTTGGCCGGCGGGCCGCGCGGCTCGCGACGTGGTCGGGGCGCGACGCCGACGAGGCGCGCGCCGAGCGGGGGCTCGACGGCAACCTGCGCGCCGCGACCGCGGCGGTCGACCCGGTCGAGGTCGTCTCGATCGTCGACGCGGTCGAGTCGCCCGGCGACCTCGACCGCTACAGCGCCGAGGCGGTCGCGCGGTTCGCCGCGTTCACCGACGAGCTGCGCCGGCTCCGCGGGCTGCTCAGCCAGCCGCTCGTGGAGCTGGTCGCGGAAGTGGTGCGCACGATCGGGCTCGACGTCGAGATCGAGGCCGAGGTGGAGCGGGTCGCGGTCGCGCGGATGGCCAACCTCGCCGCGTTCGCCGACCACGCCGCGCGCTACTCCGGGCTCGAAGGCGAGACCGACCTGCGCGCGTTCCTCGGCTACCTCGCCGCGGCGGCCGACGCCGACAACGGCCTCGACGCGGGCTCGGTGTCCGACGCCGACACGGTCAAGCTGATGACGGTGCACAAGGCCAAGGGCCTGGAGTGGGACGTCGTCGCCGTGCCTGGCCTGGTCGCCGACGTCTTCCCGTCGAAGCAGCGCCGTACGCCGTGGACCCGCGGCGCGCACGTGCTGCCGTTCGACTGCCGCGGCGACGCCGTCGACCTCCCGGTGCTGCGCGGGTACGCGAAGGCCGACCTCGACGCGTTCGACGACGAGTGTCGCCGCGACGACGCCGACGAAGAGCGCCGGCTCGCCTACGTCGCGTTCACCCGGGCCCGCCGGGTGCTGCTCGCCACCGGTTACTGCTGGGCCGCGACCCGGGCCAGCCGCTGCGAGCCGTCGCCGTACCTCGCCGAGCTGCGGGCGCTCGGCGAGCCGGCGGTCGCGGTCGCCGGCTGGTGCGACGACCCGGCGCCCGACGCGACCAACCCGCTCGACCGGCGCGAGGCCGGCGACGTCGCGTGGCCGGTGCCGGCCGACCCGGAGCAGACGCGGCGCCGGCGGCACGCGGTGGCGCTGGTGGCCGCCGCGGCCGGCAGTGTGGTCGGCGAGGAAGGCCTCGACCCGGACGACGCGGCGCGCGCGCAGGTGTGGGCCGAGGAGTCGGCGCTGCTGCTCGACGAGGCGCGGCGGCTGCGCGCGACGGTGCGCGAGGTCGAGCTGCCGCGCCGGCTGACCGCGTCGCAGGTCGTCGCGCTCGCCGAGGACCCGGACGCGTTCGCGCAGTCGCTGGCCCGGCCGATGCCGCGCCGGCCGCAGCCGCAGGCGCGCCGCGGCTCGCGCGTCCA
>JAVEEI010000089.1 GCA_030840525.1 Frankiaceae bacterium | reverse complement strand
GCAGCGTCGATCGAGTCAAGGGTCTGCATGGGACTGTTCCTCACGGGTCGCAAGAAAACGTGACAGTCAACTGTGCCACAGCCGCGCGCTAGCTCAAAAGATCCGGCCGGACCCGACGGGTGCGCTCGAGTGCCTGCTCCCGCCGCCACGCCGCGATCGCCGCGTGGTCGCCGGAGAGCAGGACGGGCGGTACGTCGAGACCGCGCCACGTCGCCGGGCGCGTGTACGCCGGCGCTTCGAGCAGTACGGCGTCATCGGGGTCCGGCTCGAACGACTCCTCGACGATGCTGTCGGCGTTGCCCATGAACCCAGGCAGCAGCCGCGCGACCGCCTCGACCATCACCAGCACGGCCGCCTCTCCCCCGGCGAGCACGTAGTCGCCGAGCGAGACCTCCTCGACCCGCAGCCGCCGCGCCGCGTCCGCCACGACGCGGCCGTCGATGCCCTCGTAGCGTGCCGGCGCGAAGACGAGCCGCTCCTCCGCGGCCCACGCCCGCGCGTCGGCCTGCGTGAACCGCCGCCCGGCGGGAGTCGGTACGACGAGAACCGCGCCGTCGGGCGCGACGTCGTCGAGCGCCCGGCCCCACGGCTCGGCCCGCATGAGCATCCCGGGCCCACCGCCGTACGGCGCGTCGTCCACCGTCCGGTGGACGTCGTCGGTCCAGTCGCGCAAGTCGTGCAGGTGCACGTCGAGTACGCCGCGCTCGCGCGCCTTGCCGAGCAGCGAGACGTCGAGCGGCGCGAAGTACTCCGGGAAGATCGTGACGATGTCGATCCGTATGGGGTCGATCCGTATGGGGTCGATGCGCATTGGGTCTCAGAGGTCCAACAGGCCGTCGGGCGGCGTGACGACGAGGCGGCCGCTGCCGAGGTCGACCGTCGGCACGATGTCGCGGACGAACGGGACGAGCAGCTCCGCGCCGTCCGGTCGCCGTACGGACAGCAGCGGCGGGCCGGGCGGGTGCAGGACGTCCGCGACGACGCCGAGCTCGACCCCGTCCGCGGTCTCCGCGCGCAACCCGACGAGGTCGTGGTCCCAGTACTCGTCGTCGTCGGACGCGGGCGCGCTCGTCGACGAGTCGGCGACGAGCAAGGTGCCGCGCAGCCCCTCGGCGCCGGTGCGGTCCGGCACCTGCGCGAACTGCACGAGCAGCCGGCCGGAGTGCCAGCGGGTCCGCTGCACGGTCAGCGGGCCGCGCTCGGCCGGGTCGGTTTCGAGCACCTGCCCGAGTGCGAACCGGTGGTCCGGGTCGTCGGTGTGTACGTCGACGGCGACCTCGCCGCCGATGCCGTGCGCGCGGGCTACTCGGCCGACGATCAGCCGCACTGGCCCAGCCCCTGCGACGCCAGAATCAGCGCACCCGGTCGACGTCGACCAGGTCGACCCGAACGCCGCGGCCGCCGAGCGCCGCGATCACGGTGCGCAGGGCGCGCGCCGTGCGGCCGCCGCGGCCGATCACCTTGCCGAGGTCGTCCGGGTGGACGCGGACTTCGAGCACCTTGCCGCGGCGCAGCGTGCGCAGGTCGACCTGAACCTCGTCCGGGTGGTCGACGATGCCGCGGACGAGGTGCTCGAGGGCCTCTTCGAGCATCAGCTCTCGGTGCTCTCGGCGGCTTCGGCGCTCTCGGGAGCTGCCTCGGCGTCAGCCGGCGCTTCCGCCACCGCAGCCTCAGCCGGGGCTTCCGCCTCAGCAGGAGCCGCGGCCTCAGCCTCAGCGGGGGCCTCGGCCTCAGCCGGCGCGGGGGCTTCCGCTTCTTCCGCTGCCGGCGCAGCTTCCTCAGCCGCTGGCGCAGCGGCCTTCTTGGCGGCGGTCTTCTTGGCCGGCTTGGCCTCGGCGTCCGCGAGGCTCTCCTTGGCCGCGGCCTCGAAGATGGCCTTGCGGTCCGGGCGCGGGGCGGCGGTCTTGACGCCCTCGGCCGGCGGCGCCTCGCCCTTGAACTTCTGCCAGTCGCCGGTCACCCGCAGGATGGCGGCCACCGGCTCGGTCGGCTGCGCGCCGACGCCCAGCCAGTACTGCGCCCGGTCGGAGTCGACCTCGATCAGGCTCGGGTCCTCCTTCGGGTGGTACTTGCCGATCGTCTCGATGACGCGGCCGTCGCGCTTGGTGCGCGAGTCCGCGACCACGATGCGGTAGTACGGCGCGCGGATCTTGCCCAGGCGCATAAGTCGGATCTTGGTTGCCACGCGGTGGTTTCTCCTACGACGAGGTGGGCGTGCTTCGTCCCGCGTGGGGTGCGGGGCGTCGACCGCCCTGGATGCGCCGGAGACAGGTAGAGGGCCCGAGCCCGGCAGTGCTCGCGAACATTCTGCCAGACAGCGGGGCGCCGTACGAACCGCCGCATGATCATCGCCGTGAGCGCGACCTCTATGTCGCGCTGACGGCGCAACACAAAGGCGGCTAGCTCTCCGGCGGGAGCTTGAGGTTGGACAGGTCCGGGTTGAGGCCGGGCGGCAGCTTCATCCCGGGCGGAAGCTTGAGCGCGGACGGGTCGAAGCCGGGCGGCAGGCCACCGGGCAGACCGCCGGGCAGCCGCGGCATGCCGGCGGGCCGGCCGCCCTTGCCCTTCTTGCCTTTCTTGTTCGCGCGCTGCCCTGCCTTCTTGGTCGCCCGGCGCATGCCCGGCAGCGAGTTCGTCATCTGCTTCATCATTTTGCGCGCCTCGAAGAACCGGTCGACGAGGTTGTTGACCTCGGTCACCGTCACCCCGGAGCCGCGCGCGATCCGCAGCCGCCGCGACCCGTTGATGAGCTTCGGGTCGGCCCGCTCGGCCGGCGTCATCGACCGGATGATCGCGGCGATCCGGTCGAGGTCGCGGTCGTCGATCTGGCTGATCTGGTCCTTGATCTGGCCCATGCCGGGCAACATGCCGAGCAGGTTGCCGATCGGGCCCATCCGCCGGACCATCATCATCTGCTCGAGGAAGTCTTCGAGCGTGAGCTCGGCCGGGCCCATCATCCGCTCGGCCATGCGCGCGGTCTCGTCGGCCTCGAACGTCTTCTCGGCCTGCTCGATCAGCGTGAGTACGTCGCCCATCCCGAGGATGCGCGAGGCCATCCGCTCCGGGTGGAACACGTCGAAGTCGGCGAGCTTCTCCCCCGTCGACGCGAACATGATCGGCCGGCCGGTGACCTTCGCGACCGACAGCGCTGCGCCACCGCGCGCGTCGCCGTCGAGCTTGGTGAGGACGACGCCGGTGAAGCCGACACCTTCGCGGAACGCCTCGGCCGTCGTCACCGCGTCCTGGCCGATCATCGCGTCGACGACGAACAGCGTCTCGTCGGGCGTCACCGCGTCGCGGATCGCGGCCGCCTGCGCCATGAGCTCGGCGTCGATGCCGAGCCGGCCGGCGGTGTCGACGACGACGACGTCGTGGCCCATCCGGCGCGCGTGCTCGACGCCGCTGCGCGCCGCCTCCACCGGGTCGCCGACGCCGCTGCCGGCGTACGGCGCCCACACGTCGACGCCGGCCTGCTTGCCGACGACTTGCAGCTGCTGTACGGCGTTCGGCCGCTGCAGGTCCGACGCGACGAGTAGCGGCACGTGGCGTTGCTCGCGCAGCCACCGGCCGAGCTTTCCGGCCAGCGTCGTCTTGCCGGTGCCCTGGAGGCCGGCGAGCAGGATGACCGTCGGTGGCGTCTTGGCCAGCCGCAGCCCGCGCGTCTCGCCGCCGAGGATCCCGACGAGCTCCTCGTTGACGATTTTGATGACCTGCTGCGCCGGGTTCAGCGCCTGCGACACCTCGGCGCCGCGGGCCCGCTCCTTGATAGCGGCGATGAACTCGCGGACGACCGGCAGTGCGACGTCGGCTTCGAGCAGCGCGATCCGGATCTCGCGCGCGGTCGCGTCGATGTCCGCCTCGGACAGCCGGCCCTTGCCGCGCAGCGTCTTGAAGACCGACTCGAGCCGGTCGGAGAGAGTCTCGAACATCGCCGGGCCAGACTACGTCGCGCGCACCGGCGGGTTACTCACGCCGTACGACGAACCGGCACACTGGCGCACCGTGACGGAGTTGACCGGCCGGGTCGTCGTGGTCGCCGGCGCCGAGCCGGTGGTCGGGCCGGTCGCGGCCGCGTTGCGGGCGGCCGGCGCGAGCGTCGCGCTGGTCGCGCTCGCCGAGACCGCGCGCACCGACGTCACGGTGCACGTGCGCGCCGACCCGGCCGACGCCGAGGTGTGGGCGCGCGTGGCGATGCACGTCGAGCAACATCTCGGGCCCGTTGACGCCGCGGTCGCGGACCCCCCGGCCGAGGCGCGGGTACGCGACGCGTTCGCCGCCGACCTACGCCGCCGTGGTCACGGCGACGTCGTCGTCGTACGGCGCGGCGACGGCATCGCCGCCATCGTCACGCGGGTCGCCGGCACGCAGTGACGAGCAGGTCCTCGATTCGCTGTCGTTGCAACGGGTCCTCGACCTTCCGGCCCGACGCGTCGACGACGTAGAACGCGTCGACGACCTCCGCGCCCAGCGTGCTCATCCGCGCCGACCGCACATCGAGCCCGCCCTCGGCGAGCGCCGCGGTGAGCCGGTAGAGCAGGCCGACCGCGTCGTGCGCGCGCACCTCGACGACGGTTGCCGACTCCGACGCGTCGTCGGCCCAGATGACGCGCGCCGGTGCCGGCTCCAATGTCGACGCGCGGGCGTACGCACGGTCGCGTTCGGCGAGCGCGGCCGACAGCGACGACGCGTCGTCGTACATCCGCCGCAGGTCCGCGCGCACCACGGACCAGTCGGGCAGCGAGCCGAACCGCGGGCTCACGTCGAACACCGTGACCGCCATGCCGTCGACCGACGTCGCCGTCGCGGACCGGATCTGCAGCCGGTGCAGCGCGAGCGCGCCGGCCCACCGCCAGAGCAGTCCGGGCCGGTCCGGCGCGACGACGGTGACCCGGTCGCCGTCGACGTGTACGTCGAGGACGCCGGCGCGGACGAGGTCGCGAAGCGAGGCGTCGAGCAGGTCGTCGGCGGGCGGTGCGGTTCCGGCGAGTACGGCGGTCGCGCGCGCGACGAGGTCGTCGACCAGCCGCGCCTTCCAGTCGCCCCACGCGGCCGGCCCGGTCGCCCGCGCATCGGCGACCGTCAGCGCGTGCAGCAGCTCGAGCGTCGTACGGTCGCCGACCGCGTCCGCGACGAGCCGCACCGTTGCCGGGTCGTCGAGGTCGCGCCGGGTCGCGGTGTCCGGCAGCAGCAAATGGTGACGTACCAACGTCGCGAGCAGGTCGGTGTCGGCCGGGCGCAGCCCGAGCCGCGCGCCGATGTCCGGCAGCAGCGCGACCCCCACGTCGGTGTGGTCGCCCGGGTAGCCCTTGCCGATGTCGTGGAACAGCGCGCCCAGCAGCAGCAGGTCCGGCCGGCTCACCCGCCGCGTCAGCGCCGACGCCTCGACGACGGCCTCGACGAGATGGCGGTCGACGGTGAACCGGTGCACCGCGTTGCGCTGCGGATGGCACCGCACCGCGGCCCACTCCGGCAACAGGCGTACGACGATGCCGCGCTGGTCGAGCGCCTCCCATACCGCGACGAGATCCGGCCCCGACCCGAGCAGCGACAGCAACGCGTCCTTCGCCGCCCAGGGCCACGGTTCGGGCAGCGGCGCGGACTGCTCGGCCAACCGATCCAGCGTGTGCCTGGACAGCGGCAGACCCGCTTGTGCGGCGGCCGCAGCCGCACGCAACACCAGCACCGGATCGCGCGCCGGCTCGGCGTCGCGGGCGAGCATCACTTCGCCGTCCTGCTCGACGACGCCGAACGCGAGAGGGCGCCGGGTCGGCGGGCGCTGCCGCCAGCGGCGCGGGGGTCGCAGCGCCGTATCGGCCCGGCGCCACATCTCGTCGGCGGCGAACGCGATCGTGCGCGCGGCGTCGTACACGTCGCGCATCAACGCGTCCGCGTCGTCGTAACTTAGTGCCGCTGCGACAGCCGACTGTTCCTGCAGTACCAACCGATCCCCGCTGCGCGACGAGCGGCGGTGCAACTCACCGCGCACGTCCATCAGCCGCGACGCCGCGCCCTTCACGTCGTCACTTGGCGCGTCCACGATCCACGCTGCCGCGGCGGCGTGCATCGCATGCACGTCACGCAAACCGCCCCGGCTCTCCTTGAGATCCGGCTCGAGCAGGAACGCGAGCTCGCCGTACTTCTCCGCGCGGTCGAGCGCCGCGGCACGCACGTCCGACAGCCGCCGGCGCGCGTCCCGGCGCCACGCGGTGAGCACCTGCGCGCGCAGCGACGCCGACAGTTCTTCGTCACCGGCAACGTGCCGTACGTCGAGCAGCCCGAGCATCGCTTTGAGATCCTCGCGCGCGACCCCGGCGGCCTCGTCCACAGTGCGCACCGAGTGGTCGAGCTTGATGCCGGAATCCCAGATGGGGTACCAGATCTTTTCGGCCAGTTCCTTCACGTCGTTGCGACCTGCGTGCAGCAGCACGACGTCGAGGTCGCTGCCCGGCGCGAGCTCACGCCGCCCGTACCCGCCGACCGCGACCAGGGCGACACCACGCTCGGCACCGAGCGCGTCGGTGAGCCATCCGTCGAACAGATCCGCAAGCGCCGCGCGCAGCTCGGCACGGCGAAGCGGCCCGGCGACGAGTTCGTCCCGGGCCGCTCGCAACGACTCGCCGTCAGAGCGCGTCGGGTCCACGTTCACCGGTGCGGATGCGCACCAGCTCCTCGATGGCCGTGACCCACACCTTGCCGTCTCCGATCTGGCCGGTGCGGGCGGCGGCGACGATCGCATCGACCACGCCTACGGCCTCGTCGTCGCTGACGACGATGTCGAGCCGCACCTTTGGCACGAAGTCGACGACGTACTCCGCGCCGCGGTAGACCTCGGAGTGCCCGCGCTGCCGGCCGTGACCGTGCACCTCGGCGACGGTCAGGCCGCTGACGCCGAGGTCGTGCAGCGCCTGCTTCACGTCGTCAAGCTTGAACGGCTTGAGCACCGCGGTAACGAGCTTCACCCAAATCTCCCTCGCCCGGCCGTCGCCGACGCCGTACAACCGTACGGCCCTGGTGTCATGAAAACACCAGGGCCGCACCGCACGTTTGCCGGTCAGAGCGCGTCGGGCCCCCGCTCGCCGGTCCGCACCCGCACCAACTCGTCGACGGGAGTGCTCCACACCTTTCCGTCTCCGATCTGCCCGGTCGCGGCGGCCTTCACGATGACGTCCACCACGTCGCCCGCGTCGTCGTCGGCGACGACCACGTCGAGCCGGACCTTCGGCACGAAGTCGACGGTGTACTCGGCTCCGCGGTAGACCTCGGTGTGCCCCTTCTGCCGGCCGTACCCGTTGACCTCGGACACGGTCAGCCCGTGAACCCCGAAAGTCTCCAGCGCCGACTTCACGTCGTCGAGCTTGAACGGCTTGATGATCGCGGTGACGAGCCTCATGCCTGCACCTCCGCGGGCCTCGCTCCGAGCGAGATGGATCCGGAGTGGGCGCCGACCAAAGTGCCGCCGGTGGAGACACCCGAGCCCCAGTCGTACGCCGACTCGCCGTGCTCGTTCACGTCGATGCCCT
>JAVEEI010000078.1 GCA_030840525.1 Frankiaceae bacterium | reverse complement strand
ACCGACCAGCGGGACCGGGTCGCGGTGTTCTCCGAGCACGGGCCGCAGGTCACCGTGAGCGCACCTGGCGTGCACATCCTCGCCGCCTACCGCACCCAGGCGGGCGGGCACACGTACGCGTACTTCGACGGCACGTCGCTGGCGGCGCCGATGGTGTCCGGCCTCGCCGCGCTGCTGATGTCGCGGCACTTCGACTGGAGCACCAGCCAGATCGTCGCGCGGATCAAGGCGACGTCGGTCGACCTCGGCAAGAAGGGCCGCGACGACTACTACGGCAGTGGCCGCATCGACGCCGGCCGCGCCTTCACCGCCCGCTGACGACGCCGCATTCAGGCCGCGGCGCTCGGTGCGGTCTTGCGAGCGACGCCGTTCTCGCCGCGTTCAGACGGCGGCGATCGGGAGGTGCAGTTCGCCGTACGCGCCGCGCGGGACCGCCGGCGTGCGCGGCTCGACCGGCGGCACGGGACGGTACGCCGACCCGAGCACCGGCCGCGGGTCGTCCTCGCCCTTGTTGGGCCAGAACGCCATCGCGCGCTCGGCCTGCGCGGTGATCGTGAGCGACGGGTTGACGCCGAGGTTCGCCGACACCGCGGCGCCGTCGATGACGTGCAGTCCGTCGTACCCGTAGAGCCGCTGCCACGGGTCGATCACGCCGCTCGCCGCGCTGTCGCCGATCGGGCAGCCGCCGATGATGTGCGCGGTCATCGGGATGTCGAGGATCTCGCCGACCGACCCGCCGGGCCAGCCGCCGATGCGGTCCGCGAGCTTGCGGGTCACCTCGTTGCCCGCCGGGATCCACGTCGGGTTCGGCTCGCCGTGACCCGGCGTCGTCACCAGCCGCTCGCCGCGCAACCGCCCGCGCTTGCGCCGTACGGACAGCGAGTTGTCGATCGACTGCATGACCAGCACGATGATCGTGCGCTCGGACCAGCCGCGCAGCCAGAACATCCGCATCGTCAGCAACGGGTGCTTGAGCGCGGCGCGCAGCCACTTCAGCCACCGCGGCCCGCCCGGACCGCCGTCCGTCATCCACGTCGACAGCAGCCCCATCGCGTTGCTGCCCTTGCCGTACCGCACCGGCTCCACGTGCGTGCGCGGCTCCGGGTAGAACGAAGACGTGATCGCGACGCCGGTCGAGTAGTCGGCGCCCTCGCGCAGCGACATCGCGCCGAGGATCGCCTCCGAGTTGGTCCGGGTCAGCTCGCCGAGCCGCGGCGAGATGTCCGGCAGTACGCCGTCGTCGCGCATGCGGTGCAGCAGCCGCTGGGTGCCGAGCGTGCCGGCCGCGAACACCACCTGCTCGGCCGTGTACGTCGAGCGCTGCGCGCCCTTCGTCGTGTGCCGTGCCTCGACGAGATAGCCCTTGCCGCCGCCCGGCGCCGGCCGGACCGCCGTAACCGTCGTCTCCGGGTGGATTACGGCGCCGAGCCGCTCGGCGAGATAGAGGTAGTTGACGTCGAGGCGGTTCTTCGCGCCGTACTTGCAGCCGACCATGCAGTTGCCGCACTCGATGCACCCGGTGCGGGCCGGGCCGGCGCCGCCGAAGTACGGGTCGGGCACGGTCTCGCCGGCGCGCTTGCCGAAGAACACGCCGACCGGCGTGCGCTCGAAGGTGTGGCCGACGCCCATCTCGTCGGCGACCGCCTTCATCTCGACGTCGCTCGGCGTCATGGTCGGGTTGGTCGTGACGCCGAGCATGCGGGTCGCCTGGTCGTAGTACGGCGCGAGCTCGGCCTTCCAGTCGGTGATGTGCGACCACTGCCGGTCGGCGTAGAAGTCGTCGAGCGGCGAGTAGAGCGTGTTGGCGTAGACCAGCGAGCCGCCGCCGACACCCGCGCCGGAGAGCACCATCACGTCGTTGAGCGGTGTGATCCGCTGGATGCCCATCCAGCCGAGGCGCGGCGCCCAGAAGAACTTGCGCAGGTCCCAGCTCGTCTTCGGCAGCGTCTCGTCGGTCCAGCGGCGGCCGGCCTCGAGCACGCCGACGCGGTAGCCCTTCTCGGCTGCGCGCAACGCCGCGACCGACCCGCCGAACCCGCTACCGATGACGACGACGTCATAGTCGTAGTCGTTTGGGGCTGTGCTCACGGGCCAATGCTACGAAGCCAAGATCATCGCGTGCTCAGCCAGCCGATCCGTGGCTCTCAGGCTGGCTCAGGCCGCGATGATCAAGCGAGAGCCAGACCGCCGCGGCGGCGGGTGACGACCGCGGCGCCGGCCAGCATCAGCAGGCCGACGAGACCGGCCGGCAGCATCCGCGTCAGCACGCTGCGCACCTGCGCGGGCGCGGCCGCCGGCGGCAGGAACCGCGGGTCGGCGAGCCAGCCCGCGTGCCCCTTCGCCGAAGGCTTGCCGGAGCCGCCGAGCGTCGCCGGGCACACACCCGCGGCGTCGTCCGCGACCGGCGCGAGTGCGGCCGGGTAGCTGCGACGCGTCTCCGCCTTCAGCCCGGTGAGCTGCCCGCCGGACTTCAGCGCGGCCGCCTTGTACGCCGGGTCGGAGCTCTTCGCGAACGTGTCGGCCGGCAGCAGCACGCGGATCTCGTTCTTCGCCGTGTCGAACGTGCCGGTCAGCCCGGTCACGATCGTCGACACCCCGCTCGCCGTCGAGGACTGCAGCGTGAACGCCGTTCCGGTGGCCGCGTCCTTCGTCGCCTGGACGTCGTAGCCCTTGCGGTCCCAGCCGAAGTAGAAGCGCAGCACCTGGCCGGTCGATCCCGGCGGCAGCGACGACAGGTTCTTCACGGTCGCGTGGAACGTCGCGGTCTTGTGCGCCGCGTCCCACGTGATCCACCCCTTGATCAGGTCGAGCCCGTCGGCGGACGCGGACGAGCTCGGGACCGACGCGATACCAACCGCGGTCGCGTCGCCGGTCGGGTCGGTGAACGCGCCGTCGGCCGCACAGTTGAGCTTCGGCGTCACGACCCGCATCATCGGCAGCTTCTTGCCGGTGGTCAGCGAGTAACCGCTGAGCTGGATCAGGTACGCCGAGATGCTCTGGCCCGGCGCGGTCGCGTTGTCGGCGATGGCGAGGTTGGCCCGGCCGTCCTTGTCGACGGCGATCTGGAAGAAGTCGAGCAACGACCGGTCGCCGGTCGACAGCGGCGCGCCGGAGACCGGCACCAGTGAGCAGAACGTGCCGTTCTGGCAGACGTCGCCGTAGTGGATGACCGGCGTGATCGCCTGGTTGTAGGTCAGCACGTTCGGCGCCGCGGTGCCGTGCGAAACGCGGCCGGCCGCACCGAGCTGCGCGAACGACACGGTCCACGCGGTCTTCGCGTCGCCCGGGTCGCGGTAGATCTTGTTGGACAGCGGCGTGCCGCCCTGGCCGTGGTACCAGACGACGTCGAGCAGGCCGCCCTTGCCGGCCGCGATCCACGGGAACACGTCGGCCTGGCCGGCGTCGGGCTTGTCCGAGCCGTCGCCGTTGGAGCCGCGGTTGTCGCGGTTGACCTGGTACGGCTTCGACCAGTGCGCGCCGTGGTCGGTCGAGACGGAGTACTGGATCTTGTAGGTGTCGGACCACGCGGCGTAGAGGTTGCCGGACGCGTCAGCGGTGACGACCGGGAACAGCATGTTGAGCTCGCGCTTGGTCTTCGGGTCGACCTTGTAGACGAGCGAGTCGGTCCACGTGACACCACCGTCGACGGACTTGCCGACGTAGATCGAGTCGAGCCCGTTGTACGTCGCACCCGGCGCCTGCGACTGCAGTGCGGTCTGGGTGTCGTCGGCGATGCCGAAGATGGCGTACATCGCGTGCACCTGCTCGCCGGTGATGACGTTGGTCTTGCCGGCGATCTTCTCGGCGTGGTTGACGATGATGTTGCCGATCTGCTGGTTGGTGCCGCTGGCCGTCAGCAACTGCGGCTCGATGATGCCGTGCGCGCCGTCGGGGTCGAGCGACACGTAGTGCTGGCCGGCGTCGGGGCTGACCGTCACGACGATCTGGCCGGTGTCGACCTTGTGGAAGATGAGGAAGTTGGTCTTCGCGCCGTCGAAGACCTGCCACTGCCGGTCGGTCAGCGTGTTCTGCGTGCCGAACGGGTTGGCGAGGCTGAACGTCTTGCCGCAGTCGGACGAGCTGGCGACGGTGAAGTTGTCGAGCAGGTCGATGTTGTGCAGGCCGGTGTAGGCGATCGGCGCGCACCCGCTACTCGAGCCCTGGGTCACGTCGCCGACCGAGATCTCGGAGTCGCCGCCGCCGGTGCCGAGGTCGGGCTGCTGCACCGGGCTCTGGTTGAACGTGACCGAGCCGTCGGGGTTGCGCGTCTTCGTGATCCGCCAGAAGTTCGAGCCGAGACCGGTCGGGGCGGAGACGTACGCCGCGGACTTGCCGTCGGACGGGACGCGGATCGACGGCTCGGCGCCGCCGCCGGCGAGGATCATCGGCCGGCTGAACGTCGCGGCCGGGGTCGGGTTACCGGCGACGGCGGGCAGCGCGGCGAGCGTGCCCGCGGTGAGCAACGTGCCGATGGACGCGGCGATGACTGGGCGGTGGCGCAGAGACATAAGCCTTCTCTTCGACGCCGGCCCGCGCCGGTCCTGCTCGCCGGTCCTGCTCCCGGGCTAGCCGGTGACGATCAGCCCGACCTTCTGGAACTCCTTGACGTCGGAGTAGCCGGCCTTCGCGATCGCCCGCCGGGTGCCGCCGAACAGGTTGAGCGTGCCCTCCGGGCTGGTCGACGGCCCGCGCAGCACCGCCTGCAGCGAGCCGAGCGGCCAGTCGAGGTCCGGCCCGGCGAACCGGCCGCGCGGCAGCTTCGGGTGCGACGCCGCGACGTGCCACCACGCGCCCTTCGCCGGCGCCTCCGCGGCGTCGGCGAGCGGCTGGCCGAGCATCACCGCGTCGGCACCGCAGGCGAGCGCCTTCGCGATGTCGCCGCTGGTCTGCATGTCGCCCGCGGCGATGACGTGCACGTAGCGGCCGCCGGTCTCGTCGAGGTAGTCGCGCCGCGCCGCCGCGGCGTCGACGATTGCCGTCGCCATCGGCACCTCGATGCCGAGGACCTGGCTCGTCGTCGACCAGTAGTCGGCACCGACGCCGACCACGACGCCGGCCGCGCCGGTGCGCATGAGGTGCAGGGCGGTCTGGTAGTTGGTGCAGCCGCCGACGACGACGGGCACGTCGAGGTCGGCGATGAACGTCTTCAGGTTGAGCGGCGGGTCGGCGGGGTTCACGCCGACGTGCTCGGCGGACACGATCGTGCCCTGGATGACGAGCAGGTCGACGCCGGCCGACAGGATCGCCGGCGCGAGCCGCACGGTGTGCTGCGGCGAGACCCGTACGGCGACGACCACGCCATGGTCGCGAATCTCCTTGATTCGCAACGTAATCAGGTCTTCGCGTACCGGCTCGGCGTACACCCGCTGCAGCTCCCGGGTCGCCGCCTCGGGGTCGAGCCCGGCGAGCGACTCGAGCACCGGCGCGGGGTCGTCGTACCGGGTCCAGAGCCCTTCGGCGTCGAGCACGCCGAGACCGCCGATGCGACTGACCTCGGCGATGGTCGCGGGCGACATCGTCGCGTCGGACGGGAAGCCCATCAGCGGCAGCTCGAAGCGGTACGCGTCGATCTGCCAGGCGAGGGAGACCGCGTCGATGTCGCGGGTACGGCGGGACGGCACGATGCCGACCTCGTCGAGGGTGTAGCCGCGGCGGGCGGATCGCCCGAGCCCGATCTCGATCGAGTCGCGCATCGGTCAGCGCGCCTGGTAGTTGGGCGCCTCGACCGTCATCTGGATGTCGTGCGGGTGGCTTTCCTTCAGCCCGGCCGCGGTGATCCGGACGAACCGCGCGTGCTGCAACTCGTCGAGGGTGTGCGCGCCGACGTACCCCATCGCGGCGCGCAGCCCGCCGAGCAGTTGGTGCGAGACGCCGGCGAGCGGGCCGCGGTAGGCGACCTGGCCCTCGATGCCTTCCGGCACGAGCTTGTCGTCGGAGAGCACGTCGTCCTGGAAGTAGCGGTCCTTGCTGTAGGACCGCGCCTGGCCGCGCGACTGCATCGCCCCGAGCGAGCCCATGCCGCGGTAGGACTTGAACTGCTTGCCAGCGACGAAGATGAGCTCGCCCGGCGACTCCTCGCAGCCGGCGAGCAGCGAGCCGAGCATGACCGTGTCGGCGCCCGCCGCGATCGCCTTGGCGATGTCGCCGGAGTAGCTGATGCCGCCGTCGGCGATCACCGGAACGCCGTGCTTGCGCGCCGCCTGTGCGACCTCGTGGATCGCGGTGATCTGCGGTACGCCGACGCCCGCGACGACCCGCGTCGTACAGATCGCGCCCGGGCCGACGCCGGCCTTGACCGCGTCGGCGCCGGCCGCGATCAGCGCCTCGGCGGCCGCGCCGGTCGCGATGTTGCCGCCGATCACGTCGATCGAGACGTTGGCCTTGAGCCGGGCGACCATGTCGAGCACCGCGCGCGAGTGGCCGTGCGCGGTGTCGACGATGAGGAAGTCGACGCCCGCCTCGACCAACGTCATCGACCGCTTGTAGGCGTCTTCGCCGACGCCGACCGCGGCGCCGACGACGAGCCGGCCCTCGGCGTCCTTCGTCGCGAGCGGGTACTCCTGGCTCTTGGCGAAGTCCTTGACCGTGATGAGCCCGCGCAGCCGGCCGCCGCCGTCGACGATCGGCAGCTTCTCGACCTTGTTGTCCTGCAACAGTTTCAGCGCGTCCGGCCGGGAGACGCCGACCGGCGCGGTCACCAGCGGCGCCGCGGTCATGACCTCGCGGACGAGCCGCTGGTGGTCGCGCTCGAACCGGATGTCGCGGTTGGTGACGATGCCGACGAGCACGCCGTCGGGGTCGGTGACCGGTACGCCGGAGATGCGGTACTGGCCCATCAGCGCGTTGGCCGCCGCGATCGTGTCGTCGGGCGCGCAGGTGATCGGATGGGTGACCATCCCGGCTTCGGACCGCTTGACGATGTCGACCTGCGTCGCCTGGTCTTCGGCCGAGAGGTTGCGGTGCAGCACGCCGACGCCGCCCTGACGGGCCATCGCGATCGCCATCCGCGACTCGGTCACGGTGTCCATCGCGCTCGACACCAGCGGGGTGCGCAACGTCAGCGACCGGGACAGCCGGGTGGCCGTGTCGGCTTCGCTCGGGATGACGTCGGACTCGGCCGGCAGCAGCAGTACGTCGTCGAACGTCAGTCCGAGCGGTGCGAACTTCTCGGCGTCGTCCACTGGGTGCACCTACTCGCGTCGGGCGGCCAAAAAGTAAGTCTATGCAACTGATCGGGCTAACGTGGGCAGGTGCGTGACGACCCGCCGCTCGACCCCTTCGCGGACGACCCCGGCGACCCCGCGGCCGAGCTCGGCCGCGGCTTCGACCCAGGCCCGGACGACGACGCGCTCGAGCCGCTGACCGCGGAGGAAGAGGCGGAGATCACCGCCGACCTGGCCGACCTCGAGGTCTTCCAGGTGCTGCTTGAGCCGCGCGGGGTGCGCGGTCTCGTCGTCGACTGCCAGGACTGCGAGGAGCCGCACTACTTCGCGTGGGACCTGCTCCGGTCCAACCTGCGCCACCTCCTCGACGAGGGGCAGGCGCGGGTGCACGAGCCGGCGTTCAGCCCGGACCCGTCGGAGTACGTCTCCTGGGACTACGCCCGGGGCTACGCCGACGCAATGATCGCCGCCGACGAGTAGCCCGATTTCCCGTCGAGTGTGACGAACCTCGTCTTCTCAGCCGCTGAGAAGACGACAAACGTCGCACTCAACGTTGAAGGGGAGGTGGGGATCTAGCGGACGAGGCCCCAGCGGAAGCCGGCCGCGACGGCCTGTGCGCGGTCGTTGACGCCCATCTTGCGGAACAGCCGCCGGGCGTGCGTCTTGATCGTGTCTTCGGACAGGTAGAGCTCGCGGCCGATCTCGGCGTTGCTGCGGCCCTGCGACATCCCGTGCAGCACCTGGAGCTCGCGCTCGGTCAGCGCCGGAGCGTCCGGCGCCTCGGGGGCGCGCTGGCGGGGAGGGTCCCCCAGCGCGTGCTCGGCCAGCGCGGTCGCTACGGCTGCGGACAGCTCTTCGCGGGACACGTTCTTCTGCAGGTAGCCGCGCGCGCCACCGGAGATCGCCATCGCCACCGCGTCGCGGTCACCCGCGCCGACGCCGGCGAGCATGACGACATGTGCGTCCGGGTACGCGCGGACCAGCCGGCGCGTGGTCTCGAGGCCGCCGATTCCCGGCAGCGACACGTCCATCAGCACGAGGTCCTGGCGCTCCGAAGGCCAGCGGGCGAGCACTTCCTCGCCGGTTTCCGCCGTATCGACCCGGTCGACTCCCGGAAGTGCCTGGACCGAGCGCCGCAAGCCTTCACGGATCATGCGGTGGTCGTCACAGATCAGGACCGTCGTCACCGTCGTCCTTCGTCTCGCCGTTCGGGAAGCAGCAGGTCGACTCCGCGCGGTTGCACCACCAGCTCGCCGCCGAGCGCGCTCACCCGGCGGCCCCAGCGGTCCAACTCTGAGGCGTCGAGGATCTTGTCGGCAGATTCCAGTCTGAACTTCACCACCAAGTCGGTAACTTCGACCGAGATTTGTCCCGGATAGTCCTTATCGGCCGCCACCCCCCGCCGGAGCGCTCCGGCGACCCGTTCGACCGCGACGGCGAACGCCGGCGGCAGCGACGACAGCAGCGTCACGTCGCCGACGAGCGCCAGCCCGGGGCCCTGCAACGCCGCCGCGAGACCGGCGTCGAGGGTGTGCGCGCGCAGCCGCCGCTGCTCCCGCCGTAAGAGGGTCAGCGCGTGCTCGACGGCCTCGACGTCGGCCGGCTCGGCCACGCTGTGCTTGGCGGTGACGAGCGCCTCGGCGACGACGTCGAGCTCGGCCGCGATCTGCGCGCGGTCGGCTTCCAGGTCGAGGACGGCCTGATTGGCCGGGCCTGCGTCGGCGATGTCGGCAAGCAGCCCGGCAAGCTCCACGACCGTCTCGGCCAGCGCGGGGTCGAACGGCTGGTCCGCTTCCGCGGTGAGCACGTGTACGGCGCCGCCGACCCGGACGGGTACGGCGAGGACGTACCCGGCGTCGCGGCGCTGCGACGGCACCGACGCACCCGCGGGGTGGAGCGTCAGCGCGGTCAGGCGCAACGCCCGCTGCGCCAGTGCGAGGGCGCGCGCGAGCGTCGGCGACGGAGCGGTCACCGGGAAAGTCTCGGCACAACCGGTCGGTACGAAAGCAAAAGCGGCAGACAGTGGCGCGGCGGTTAGCCGGCTCAGCCTTCGAGCAAGGCGCTCACGTTCGGCCGGGCCAGCCACTCCTCGCGCAGCTCGGCCGGCAGGTCGGCGGCGATCGTGAGGAGCGCCGAGCGGGCCGCGGCGAGCGAGCGCGCGCTCTCCTCGGCCGCCGAGCCGGCCAGCAGCGCGCCGAGCAGTGCCCGGGCCTGCCACGCGACCGGCAGCGCGGACAGCCCTTCGGCCAGCGTCGCGGCCCGGCGCAGCGTCGCGGGCGCCTCGGGGTTGCCGCCGGACAGCTCGGCGACGCCCTGGAACAGCAGCCCCTTCGCGACGTGCCTGGGCGCGCGGGCCCGCTCGGCCTGCTCGACACTGGCCGCCGCCGCGATGCCGGCCTCGTCCGGGTCGTCGGCAAGCAAGGCGATCTCGGCCCGGGCCCATTCGAGCCGGACCCGCTGCCGCCACCACCCGTCGTCGTGCGCGGCGACAAGGGCGTCCGCCCGCGCGTACGACGCCCGCGCCGCGTCGAGATCCTGCTGACCGACGGCATCGCTGGCGAGGCCGAGCCGGGCGTCGAACTCGGCCTCGGCCTGCCCGCCGGCGAGGGCAAGGCCGCGCTGGTCGAGCATCTCGGCCGCGGGGTGGCGGCCGAGCCCGCGGTGCACGCTCGCCGCCGTCGCGGCGGCGAAGGCGGCGAACAGCCTGGTCTCCGCGGCGGTGGTGCTCTCGCCCGCGTCGACGAGCGGCAGCAGCACCCGCAGCGCGCTGCCGTAGCGCCCGCCGGCCGACAGCGCGACGCCGAGCAGCCAGGCGGCCGCGGTGACCTCGGCCCGGCGGCCGGACTTCTGCGCGAGGACGACGGCCTTCTCCAGCTCGGCGACCGCGGCTCCCGGCGGGCCGTGGAACGCGGCGCGCTCGCCGGCGGCCAGCAGGGCGGCCAGCTGCTCCGCGGCCGCGGGTTGCCCAGCTCCGGGTTGCCCAGTCACCGGGCGAACGGTACCGAGCGGGCGACGCTCAGGTCACGCGGCCACGCGGCGGCGGACGAACCACGAGATGCCGGCCGCGGCGACGAGGGCGGCGGCGACCAGCGAGGCCAGCAGCCGCGGCGAGCGCGAGCCCGCGTCGGCGCTGCCGATGTGCAACGGCTGCCCGGCGGCGACGAGCCGGTCGGTGTAGGGGCGCTGGGTGTCGGTGTGCCGGCTGACGTGCACGTGCTGCACGGCCACCGTGTGGTGGGCCCGGGCGGTGTGCCGCGGCGCCGGCGCCTTGCGCACGACCGGGTGCGACGCCGCCTTCGGCGCAGTCGCGTGGTGGGTGACGGTCGCGGTGTGGTGCACGAACGTCGTGGTCGTGTGGGTGGTGGTCGTGTGCGTGGTGGTGCTGCCGTACTGGTCGACGAAGTCCATCGTGTTCCAGGCGACGCCGCCGCTGAACACGGTCGCGATGCCCAGGTAGCGGTAACCGCTGCCGAGGATGTTTGCCTTGTGCTCGGGCGAGTTCATGTACGCGGTGAACAGCTTGTCGGCGCTCGACGACGGGCCTTCGCCCACGTTCTCGCCGTACGTCGTCCAGTTGCGGCTGCCGTGTGACTCGAGCTGCGACTGGAGGTTGGGGTTGTGCGCGAGGGTGCTCGTGGAGGCCATGTGCGAAGACCAGCCGGAGGCGACGGTCGTCGTACCGCTCGCGACGGTCAGGGCGCGCAGGCCGTGCTGGGCCCGGGCCTCGTTGACCAGGGTGACGAGGCGCGACGTGAACGCCGACGTCGTGGACTCGGCGTGCGCGGCCGGCGCGGCAACCAGGACGGTGCCGGCGACACTCGCAAGAGCGGCGGTGATGAAGACCTTCGCGCGCATTCGTTTCTCCGGGGGGCTCGGATGACGATGACTACGAACACTAACTAGTTCGGACTAGTCCCGTGATGGCTTGAGAGCCAATTTCCGAGCAATTTCAAGAAGAAATCGGATGCAATGCGCACAAAAGAGGGGACCCGCGACGCCCTCTCGGCGTCGCGG
>JAVEEI010000059.1 GCA_030840525.1 Frankiaceae bacterium | reverse complement strand
CTGCCTCGAGATGGGGCTATCGGTCGAGACGGCCCTGCGCGCGGCAACCCTCGGTGGCGCGAAGGCGTTGCGGCGCAACGACATCGGCCACCTCGACGTCGGCGCGCGGGGGGATCTCGTCGTACTCGACGCCGATCACGAAGCGGACGTACTGGCCCATCTGGGGGTCAACGGCATCAGCCGGACGATCGTGGGCGGATCGCCGAACGGCTGATATCCGGCCGCCGGAAAGTCTCAAGAAGCCGACTTTCTCGCCGATGCGCGTAACCACGGGACCGCACGAGAGTTCTAACTACCGAGCGAGACAGGGAGGCCGGCCGTGAAGCAAGTACAGACTCAGCGCCCGAAGCCGACACCCGCGCCGGCGCCGCTCGACCTCCGTACGCCGTCCGGCCGCCGGCTGCCGTTCTAGGTCACCGCAGGCTTTGAGCCGCGGTCAGATCTCGGGCTCGCTCCACAGCAGCAGCGCCAGCTCGGCCTCGACGTCGACGTACTCGCCTTCGCTGCCCGTCGGCACGACCGCATAGGTCTTCGTCAGGAACTCGACGAGCTGCGACAGCGGCGCCTCGAACATCGCCCGGCCGGACGGGCTCGACAGCGAGATGCAGACGACCGGGCGGCCGCCGCTGTGCGACGGCCACACCTGCACGTCGCCCTCGCCGACCGGGTGCGTCACGCCGTCGGTGAGCAGGGCGCGCGCGAAGGTCCACTCGACGACGTCGGGGCCGCCGGTGTGGAACGCGACGCGAACGGCGTAGGGGTCGGTGAGGTCGTAGGTGAGATCCGCGACGACCGGCAGCGACGGGCTGCCCGGCACGACGAGCCGGAGCTCTAGCTCTGCGGTCACGGTGTCGGGTCGCGTGCTCATCGCGGTAGCGGTCCTTTGGTCGCTGGTTGAATCGTTGCCTTCGGCCTACCCAGCCAAAGGGTGCGGTCTAACGTGCTCGGGGCAGGATGCTTCGGGCATTTCGGCCGCGCGGACACGACCATCCTCACGGTTTGGCCGCGCGGAGGCAATCGGCCGGTCGGGGTACGCCGGGCGCCCGGTAGAGTTGGGCCGGTTTCGCGGGCGATTGGCTCAGTGGTAGAGCGCCTCGTTCACACCGAGGAGGTCACTGGTTCGAACCCAGTATCGCCCACTTACGACCGCGGTGCCCGGTTTCCGGGTTGGTGATCATCGCGAGCTGAGCCAGCCGGTTGCGGCTCCGTGGACTGGTCTACCGCGCGATGATCATGCCGCTCAGTTGCCGACCCCGGCGACGACGATCATCAGTACGCAGGCGACGAGCGCGGTGAGCAGCATCAGCCCGTTGTCGTCGCGCCGCAGCCAGTCCTCCACCCGCGACTGCGCGCCCGACCAGGCCGGCTCGCGCGCCGGCTGCCGGGTCGCGTCTGCTTCGTAGGGGTGGCCGTACGCGTGGCCGTACGGCTGGCCCAGTGCGGTCGGCTGCGGCCCGGGGAGCGGCTCGCTGCGCACCGGTACCACCGGCATCGCGGTCCACGTCGGGGCGTCCGCGGCGGCGGTCGGCACCGGCTGCGGCTCGGGGCTTTCGAAGATCTGGTCGATCGGCAGCACCCCCGTCGGCGCCGGCTCGGCAACCGGCGACCCAGTGATCGGCGACCCAGTGATCGGCGGCTCGGCGACCGGCGCGTACGCCTCGTCGGCGGGGTGCGTGTCGACCCAGCCGGTACCGGTCTCGACCTCGCCGGACTCGCCCGGGTAGCCGCGCAGCGGGTCCAGCGAGCCGGGCAGCGGCGCCGGCGGCGGGTCGGACCGGCGTACCTGCTGGGTCGGCTCGTCGTAGCTGCTCATCGCGCTCCTCCTCGGACGTCTGCGAGTGGGGGTACCCCTCGCGGCCCGGGAGACACGCGCGCGGCTCGATAGCCTCGCCCCATGACCGACCTCCGCCTCACCGTCGACGGGTCGCCGCACGTCGTCGCGGCCGGTACGTCGATCGGCGACGTGTTCCGCGACCTCGCCGTCGCCGACGCCATCGCGGCCCGCGGGCCGGACGGCGCGCTGCGCGACCTCGCGTGGGTGCCTGGCGACGGCGACGTCGTCGAGTCGGTGCCATTGGCGAGTCCCGAGGGCCTGTCGATCGTCCGGCACTCGACCGCGCACGTGCTCGCGCAGGCGGTGCAGCGGCATTTCCCATCGGCGCGGCTCGGCATCGGCCCGCCGATCGACAACGGCTTCTACTACGACTTCGACGTCGACCGGCCGTTCACACCGGAGGACCTCGAACTTCTCGAAGCGACGATGCGCGAGATCGTCGCCGAGGGGCAGCGCTTCTCCCGTCGCGTCGTCACCGACGACGACGCGCGCACCGAGCTGTCCGACGAGCCGTACAAGCTCGAGCTGATCGGGCTCAAGGGCGGCGCGGCCGGCGCGGAGGCAGACGGCGCCGACGTCGAGGTCGGCGGCGCCGAGCTGACCATCTACGACAACCTGCACCCCGACGGGTCGCTTGCCTGGAAGGACCTGTGCCGCGGGCCGCACGTGCCGCTGACGTCCGACATCCCCGCGTTCCGGCTGATGCGCTCGGCCGCGGCCTACTGGCGCGGCAGCGAGAAAAACCCGCAGTTGCAACGGATCTACGGCACCGCCTGGCAGTCGAGCGAGGCGCTGGACGCGCACCTGGAGTTCCTCGCCGAGGCGGAGAAGCGCGACCACCGCAAGCTCGGCGCCGAGCTCGACCTGTTCAGCTTCCCGGACGAGCTCGGCTCCGGCCTCGCGGTGTTCCACCCGAAGGGCGGCGTGCTGCGCCGCGAGATGGAGTCGTACTCGCGGCGCCGGCACGAGGAGTCCGGCTACGAGTTCGTGAACACGCCGCACATCAGCAAGGAAGGGCTGTTCCACACGTCGGGGCACCTGCCGTACTACGCCGACGGGATGTTCCCGCCCATGGAGTTCGAGGGCGCGAACTACTACCTCAAGGCGATGAACTGCCCGATGCACAACCTGATCTTCCGGTCGCGCGGGCGGTCCTACCGCGAGTTGCCGTTGCGGCTGTTCGAGTTCGGGTCGGTCTACCGCTACGAGAAGTCAGGTGTCGTGCACGGCCTCACCCGGGTGCGCGGCATGACGCAGGACGACTCGCACATCTACTGCACCAAGGAGCAGATGCCGGGCGAGCTCACGTCGCTGCTCGACTTCGTCCTCGGGCTGCTGCGCGACTTCGGCCTCGACGACTTCTACCTCGAGCTGTCGACCCGCGACGACTCCGACAAGTTCGTCGGCGAGATGTCGGAGTGGGCCGAGGCGACCGAGGCACTGGAAGCCGCGGCACACGCGTCCGGGCTCTCGCTCGTGCCCGACCCGGGCGGGGCGGCGTACTACGGGCCGAAGATCTCGGTGCAGGCGCGCGACGCGATCGGCCGTACCTGGCAGATGTCGACGATCCAGGTCGACTTCCAGCAGCCGAAACGCTTCGAGCTCGCTTATCAGGGTGCGGACGGCGCGCGGCACCAGCCGGTCATGATCCACCGCGCGCTGTTCGGCTCGATCGAGCGCTTCGTCGGCGTCCTCACCGAGCACTACGCCGGCGCGTTCCCGGCATGGCTCGCGCCGGTGCAGGCGACCTGCATCCCGATCCGTTCCGAGAACCTCGAGTACCTGTACGACGTCGCGAAGCGGTTGCGCGGGATCGGCGTACGGGTCGAGGTCGACGACAGCGACGAGCGGATGCAGAAGAAGATCCTGCGCGCGCAGCAGCAGAAGGTGCCGTTCATGCTCGTCGCCGGCCCGCGTGACGTCGAGGCCGGCGCACTGTCGCTGCGCTACCGCAATGGTGTCGAACGGCGCGGCGTGCCGGTCGACGACGTCATCACGGAGGTCGACCGCGTCATCGCGAACCGGCTCGTCGACCCGCACGCGCTCAACCCGGACTCGCTGGTCGAGTGATGGAGGAGCAACTCGGCGCGGGGGTGCCGGACGGCTGGCAGCGGCTCTGGATGCCCGAACGGCTCGCCTACATCCAGGGCGAGGGCAAGGGCGGCGAGTGCGCGTTCTGCGCGATCGGGTCGATGGACGACGCGGACGGCTTGGTCGTCGCTCGCGGCACGTACGTGTATGCCGTGCTCAACCTCTACCCGTACAACTCCGGCCACCTGATGGTGGTGCCGTACCGGCACGTCGCGTCGTACCTCGACCTCGACGCGGACGAGACGGCGGAGCTGGCGTCGTACACGAAGTCGGCGATGCGGGCGCTGGTCGCCGCGTCGGGCGCGCAGGGGTTCAACCTCGGCATGAACCAGGGCTCGGTCGCCGGTGCCGGCATCGCCGCGCACCTGCACCAGCACGTCGTCCCGCGCTGGGGCGGCGACGCCAACTTCATGCCAATAGTGGCGCGAACGAAAGTGCTCCCGCAACTACTGAGCGACACGAGGGAACTGCTAGCCGAAGCCTGGCGGGACTAGCCCCGCCCCCCTCGTCGACTGTGACG
>JAVEEI010000029.1 GCA_030840525.1 Frankiaceae bacterium | reverse complement strand
CGCGTCGTCAACGGCTCCGCCGGCCAGTCCGTCACGAAGGTCAGCGGCTCGTTCCGTACGACGGGACCCACGCAACTCACGATCGGACGCCGCTCGGTGACGGCGTGGCTCGTCACCGGCACCGAGGTGACGACCGTTGACGGCACCGTCGGCAAGCACCGCTACCACACGGTCGACCGGACGGCGACCCAGGTGTGGTTCCTGCCGAGCGTCGGCTTGCCGGGGCGCACGGTCCTGACTGGGACGGTCGCCATCACCAGTGAGAAAGGCACCATCCGCCACAAGATCGGCCAGGTCACGCAACTGGAGAGCCTCACGCCCCAGTGACGACCGGCCCCGAGACGCGCGCCCTCCCGTCAATGCAGGACGAGAGGGCGCCCGCACCGGTGCGAACACCGGTGCAGCCGAGCGCGGGACCGTCCCCCGCTCGAACGCACAAGAGGGAGTGCGCAATGAAGAAGGTAGCAAGACTGCTTGCCGTAAGCGGGGTCTCGGCGATGACCGCCCTGACCCTCGCGGCCCTTCCGGGCTCGGCGATGGCGAACCAGAACTGCAACGGCTACGGCACCACCAGCGAGAGCGCGGGCGGCGTCACCATCGCGGTGCAGGCGGGCTCGGGTAGCACCGGCCTGTCCGGCGACCCCGATGTCACGTCCGTCGGCGTCTGCGGGTACCAGAACGCGGTGCCGGCCGCGGGCTTCACCGGTGGCACCGTCGAGGCTGGTGCCGACACCAGTGATGGTGTGCTCATCGGCGGCGTTCCGGGGATCAACACCACCCCCAGCGTCGGCGGCCACACGCCGTGCGGCTGGGGCGGCACGGACCCGCAGTGTGTGTTCGACGAGGTCACCGGCATTCCCGGTGTCTACGTCGTCGCCCAGGGCCAGGACGGCAACACCACGGGCGGCGGGCAGCTCCAGGGCTACGCCGGCCTCAGCAACTACGAGCACCCGGGCGCGCACAACAGCACCAACTCGGGTGGCGAGATCGGCATCGAGGGGATTGCGGTCTGGAACATCCCGTCGCCGATCGTCTGCGGCGACACGTCGGGCCACGACTGGAACGACACCAGCCGTCAGGGCTGCGAGGTCCCGTAAACCATTACTGACAGCCAGTAAGAATCGTTGAGAAACTGCGGGGCGGCCGGTGTTCCTGCCGGCCGCCCCGCGCCAACCCAGAGATTGAGGGCAGCTACGTTGCCGCACCCCTCCCTGCGACGCGGGTGGGCCGCGTTCGTGTCGACGGCCGTCATGGCGCTCGGCGTCGTCCCGCTGTCCGCGACCCCGGCGGCAGCCGCCACGGCGACACTTCCACCGGTCCGGCACATCTGGGTCCTCGAGATCGAGAACACCGAGTACGCCGCACTGTTCGGCAACCCGAGCAGCACCACGCCGTACGCGCCCTACCTCACGCAGACGCTGCCCAGTGAAGGCGCGGTCCTTCCCTACTACTTCGGCATCGGGCACAACAGCCTCGACAACTACATCGCCGAAGTGTCCGGCCAAGCGCCGGGCACGCAGACGCAGCTGGACTGCGGCGACTACACGACGATCCCGGCGACGTCCACGGACACGCACGGCCAAGTGGTCGGCCAGGGTTGCGAGTACCCCAACAAGGCGCCGGCCAGCGCACTGACGCTGGGCGACCAGCTCAGCGCAGCCGGGCTGTCCTGGAAGGGCTACATGCAGGACATGGGCCAGAACCTCGCCGGTGACGGCGCGACCGCCTGCGCGCACCCGGCCGCCCACCAGACGCCGCGCGGTTACCCGAACCCCCAGTCGGACGACGGCTCGTCGAACTACGCGGTCAAGCACAACCCGTTCGCCTACTTCGACTCGGTGATCGACCACGACGCCGACTGCCGGAAGCACGTCGTACCCCTCGATCCGAACTTGAGCCGCGATCTCTCATCCGTCGCGACGACGCCGAACTACTCGTTGATCGTGCCGACCGTGACCTGGGACGGGCACGACTCGGGCGACGCGATGGAGGCGTTCCCGCGCAAGTACGTGTCCATGATCATGGCCTCTCCCGCGTACCGCCAGGACGGGATGCTCGTGATCATGCCCGACGAGGGCAGTGGCTTCGACGGCAGTGCGTGCTGCAACGAGATTCCCGGGCCGAACAGCCCGACCCCGGGTGAGGCCGGCACGGCCGGCTCGCCGGCCAGCAGCGCAGGGGGCGGTCAGATCGGCGCCGTCGTGCTGTCGCCGTACGTGAAGCCCGGGACCGTCGTCATGCCGCCGGGCAACCCGCCGCCGGCGCCACAGGCGAACGGAACGTCGACCAGCACCGGGCCCGTCTGCGCACCGACCATGTGCACGGGTCCGGGGTACTACAACCACTACTCGCTGCTGCGCACCATCGAGGACCTGCTCGGTCTCGGCAAGATCCTCGGCGTCCCGTCGACGGACGGCGCCGGCCATCTCGGCTTCGCCGGGACGTACGCCGACTACGGCGGCCCGGGAGAGTTCGGCTGCGAGGTCTTCACCGCGTACCCCGGCTGCGGAGCCGCTGTCGGTCCGGCGGCTACGCCGTCAGGTTCGGCAACGGACGTCGGGCCCCGGCCGTTGTCGGCCTCCGCCACGAAGGGGTGGTCGATGCCCGCCGTCGGGCCCAACGACCTGCGTGCGGTCGCGTGCCCGACGACGACGGTGTGTGTCGCGGCCGGCGCGGGCGGGACGATCGTCGCGTCGGCGGACGGCGGCCAGTCCTGGGTCACCGTGCCCAGCGGCACCGCGACCACGCTGAACGGCATCGCCTGCCCGTCGGCCGCGTCGTGTCTGGTCGTCGGTGACGCCGGCGCCCTCGTCACGCTGGCCGCCGGTGCGGCCGGGTGGGTGGCAACCGTCGGCAGCCTCCCGACCGGTGGCGACATGAACGGCATCAGCTGCGCCGACCTGGTCAAGTGCGCCGCGGTCGGCGACAACGCGATCCTCGCGACGACCGACGGCGGCGCGTCGTGGCTCGCGCCGAGCACCCTCGCGTTGCCGGCGCTGGCACCCGGCTCCACCCCCGACCTGCTCGCCGTCTCGTGCGCGGCGACGGCCTGTTACGCCGTCGGCTCGATCCTCAACGTCTCGCCGGCGGACCCCACACCGGGCTCGACGTTGCCGTCGGCATCCAACATCTTCAAGTCCGCGAACCCGTTCGCCGGCAAGACAGCGCTCTGGTCGGCGCAGCAGTACCTCGACTGTGCGAACAGCAGCGTCAAGTCCGGAGCCGGGTCCGGCTGCCCGCCGGGCTTCGCCGCCCGGTTGCGCGCCATCACGTGCTCGGACGCCACGCACTGCGTCGCGACCGGCGAGAGCGCAGCGCTCGCGACGACCACCGACGGAAGCACGTGGGAAGACCAGTCCGGCATCGTGCCGCAGCATTCTTCGGCGGCCGGCTTCCAGCAAGCGAGCGCGCAGCTCTACAACGCCATCAGCTGCCCGTCGACCGGCGCACCGACCGAGTGCGTCGCGGTCGGCAACCGGCCGACCTTCGGAACGAACGCGAACATGACCGTCCCTGGCTACGCCGCGATCGAAGCGAGCGCACTGGTGGCGTCGATCGGTGCTCCGGGCACAGCCACGGTCGACACCACCTCCGCTTCGCCGGCGTACTGCAAGGGGAACCCGACGGCGACCTGCAACACCGCGATCCTCGAGCGCTCCGGCACGTTCGACACCCTCAACGCGGTGACGTGCCCGGCCGTCGGCGAGTGCGTCGCGGTCGGCGACCGCGGCACGATCGTGCGTACGTCTTCGGCGTTCCCGAGCCCGAGCTCGACGAGCTGGACCGCGAACACGCGCGACTCGTCGGTCACGTGGGATCCCGCCGTCGGCGGCAACATCGACGCAACCGTCTACGGCATCTCGTGCGCGAGCGCGACCGATTGCGCGGCGGTGGGCGGCGGCAGCCCGGATCTGGCCGAGCCGTCGGCGGTGCTCGCCGAGACTGGGACGGCGCCGTGGACGCAGACCGCCGTTCCGGCGCCGCCGCAGCTGCCGGCGCAGGTGGGCAAGACCTCGCCGGCACCTCCGGCGACCGATCTCGGCGGGCGGCTGGCCGGCGTGAGCTGCCCCGCCGCGGGTCAGTGCGTAGCCGTCGGCTCGACCGGCTGGATCTCGACCTTGTCCAACGGCGCGTGGACGTCACAGCACGTCGACCCGACCGGGCAGACGGCCATCCCGGCCCAGCCGGCGAACCAGCCGGTGCGCAACGTCGTACCCACCGAAGACCTGCAGGCCGTGAGCTGCGCGCCGGCGGGGTCGCTCGCCGGCGACACCTGCGTCGCGGTCGGCGACCGCGGCGCGGTTCTCGCGAGCACCGACGGCGGCGCGACCTGGGCGGTGACCGGCAACGGTACGACGCCGTTCACCACCGCCGGGCTGGAAGGCGTCGCCTGCCCGGACACCGGTGTGTGTCTCGCGGTCGGCACCGCCGGTACGGTGCTCGCGCTGACCAACTCGGGCGGCACGTGGTCGGCGGCGGCCCTTGCTTCGCCGACGACACAACTGCTCTCGGGCGTCGCCTGCCCGTCGTCGACGGCGTGTGTCGCGGTCGGCGCCAACGGGACGGCGCTGACCCTGTCGCGGGACCTGTCGGGCTGGTCGGCCACCGCGCGCAACTCCGGTGTCGGCGACGACCTGTACGCCGTCTCGTGCGCGTCGACCACGATCTGCGCCGCGGCCGGTGCCGACGGCACCGTCGTCTCGACCGTCGACGGCGCCGTCACCTGGACCGCACTCGGCACCGGCACCGAC
>JAVEEI010000139.1 GCA_030840525.1 Frankiaceae bacterium | reverse complement strand
CTGGCCTAGTCACCAGCAGTACCCGGCTCTCGATGCCGTCGCTGTCACCTTGCGGGCGGCAAAGAAGCCCGTAGGGCTCGTAGCTGGCGCCAAGGCCACGGGCTGGATGCTCACCGTCGCCGGCAGTGCGCATGTCGAGAAGACCGAGACGACCGTGCGGGAGTACCTCGCCCGGCAAGGGCAAGCAGGGCGGGCGTCGAATCGTCGCGAACGTGGCGGGGCGGACTCGCTAGCGGTACGACGACTTTCTGGTCTTCGGGACAGTGCTGCAGTCGCCAAGTTTAGAAGCGGCGATGCCAACGAGATCAATGTCCACGACTTCCTTGCCTTCTATGAAGTTAACCAGTACATGCCCGAGAAGAAGTACGCGATCAACCGGCAACGTGTGATCAACCTGGTTCGCGATGACGATGAGTTGCGACAGGTGGCCGATTTCCTAGACGAGCGGTTCGGCAACACCTACAAGGCGCAACTCCTACGGTTGGAGAAGAACTCGTGACTGAACCGCTTGTTGTGCGATCCAACATCGCGCGGGACATACTGCAAACAGCGGACGAGTTCGGCAGCGTGCCGAAGATGACCGTGGAATACGTCAGCAACGGCCTCGACAATCCGAACGATCCAACCCAACCGGTTACGGTGCGGGTGGACATCCGTCGCTACGGGCGCAACAAGACGATCACCATCAGCGACGACGGTTGCGGTATGGACGACACCGCTCTCGCTGAGTTCTTCGTGATGCATCGAGAAAACGCACAACGCCAACGCGGCCGCCGAGCACGCGGCCGCTTCGGCACCGGCAAGTCGGCAGGATTCGGTGTTGGCACAGCCGTAACGATCGACACCGTTCGAGACGGGAGGCAGTGGATCGTCGAGCTGACCGCCGACGAACTACGGTCTGCCTCGCGTGAGGACCGGCCACCTCAGCCGGAGATCAAGGTCGACGGCGCCGCGACAGACCGCGCGAACGGAACAACCGTGACGGTGACCGGTGTAACAAGGCAGGCAAAGCCTGTGCGCATCGCCAATGAACTGCGCCGGCGCCTAGGGCGCCAGCTTGAGAGCCACAGGGTCTACGTAGCCGGTGAGCGTGTCCACCTAGTAGAGCCCGAGCCCGCTCAGTCCTGGGAATTCGACTCAACGAATGATGAGCAAGCGTCGGCAGAGCTCGGTAGAGGCGTTGTCTGCACGATCAACGCCGTCGCGGCGGGTGACAGCGTCGACGAAGCCGTTCGCGGCGTCGTCGTTACCAGTCGCGACGTTCCGGTCGCGCAGTACCAAGCGCTTGGCGACCTTTCCAACCGCATTTTCGGATTGTGCGAGGTACCGGCTCTCGATGACGACACATCGACTCCGGGCCCGTTCACCGACCGTCGAGACATGACGCTCAACGTGGACAACCCGCTAGCGAGTGCGGTCGACGCTTGGGTGAAGCGCTGCCTGGAGCAGGCGACGAGGGAGCTGCAGGAACAGGAGCGAGAACGTCTTCGCCGGGCACGCGATCAAGAATTGCAACGAGCCGCGTCGCGCGCGGAGGCCGTTCTGAATGAGCATTACAAGCACGACTTCCGTATCACCGCGGGAGCAGGATCTCAGGGCGGTACGAGCGTCGTTCAAGGATCCGGCGGCGGCGATCTGATTGCGGATGAGGACGGCGAGCAAGTAATCCCGACAGCGGATGGCGTCGCAGGTTACGGGACGTCCGCATCAAGCACTGACGGCGATTCTCAGTGCGAATCGGATGGAGCCGACGAGGGCCACACGCGAGATGGCGCGGACGCAAACGAGCAACCAGGCACTGACCGGTCACCCCAGCTTCACGAGCGGGATTCTCTCGGAGACGGCCGCGGAGACTCCGTGTCCGAGTTGGATGCGGCGCGGCGCCGGCGGGCTCGGGGGGGATTCAGGATCGACTACAGCAACACGGGCATGTCGGCGCCTCGAGCAGCGTTCTACGAGAGCGAATTGACGATCGTGATCAACCTCGATCACCCCCTCTTGGCGTCCGTGAGTTCCGACCGCGATCTCTTTCAAGGACTCGCGTTCACGATCGCCGCTGAGGAGTACTCGCAGGCGACAGCGAACGAACTTCTCGCTAGAGGTCAACTCGAAGATGCATACGAGGCGTTGAACTATGAGCGGATGACCATGGACAAACTGAGTCGTGCGTTCGCAGAGGTATTCACGACGTTAGCCTCGCCGACCGTTGTGAGCCCCGACGTAGCAGGCTAGTGCGCGGCGGCACGAACCTGCCGGCACAGTCGGCGCAGTGCGTCATCGATGCTCATGCCACCCGGCGGGGGTATGGCGACGTAGTCGGTGCGGCCTTCCGGCGTGGCGAAATCGCGTGCCGTGTACAGCGCCAACCCGACGCCGTTCGCGTACGAGTTCGCTAGCCGTTGAGCGTCGCGGATCACCAAGGCATGGTCATTGTGGTCGGTCAGCCGGATACCGAATAGAGCGAACACCGCTGGTCGCTGCTGTTGGATCCAGGTCGCGATGTCGCCGATCGGCGCAGCGCCGCCTTCGGCATCGGCGAGCTTTAAGTCAATGACGTTCAGCGCGATCTCTCGAACGCGCTTAGCCGTATCAGCGCTGGCGCGTCGACCTTCCACCGGCGTTGTGCCCGCGTTGCCGGGATGTTGAGGTGTTCCTGCCATCTTCGTCTCCGCGATGACCACCGGAGGCTCCGCGGGGTCGGAGGGAAAGCACAGATCGACGTCAACCTTTTCCAACAGCACACCTCGGCGTTTGCCACGCTTGGCGACACCGACCCCCGCACACCGCTCGAGCAACCGACCGATCAACTCGTTAAAGAACAGCCCCTTGTTCTGATTCTGTCCGCTGGTAAGCGAGTCTGCCCGGAGCGAATCGAACGCGCTCATTGCGGCAAGAAACCTCAACTCAAGTTCGGCGAATGAGTCGATGCCTTCGCGCGGTATCGCGTCGAGCAACTCGCGAAACGGCGCAAACTCGAATGGGTTGGCAGACATCGGATCAGCTTTCAGTTCGACGGGGTGCACGACCTCTAGCGGCTCTACGACGGGCCAGCACTATGCGAGCATCGCGTAGTTCGGCGATCGCGCCGTCTGACAGTTCGATGCCGTCTTTGAGGATGATGGCGTCGACGATGTCGATGGCGTGTTGGAGTTCTCCCCGCTGCAACAACGTTGTCACTGTGTGCCGAGACTCGCGCAATGCCTTCCCGGGACTTCGCTGAAGTAAAGTGCTTGCCGGGACCGGCACAAGGCCGGCTTCGCGAGGTTCCACCTTCAGCATTCCGCCCCCGTAGGACCGCCCGACGATTTCGGAGCCAAGCAGCGTCATTGAGTTGAGGCATGCAAGCGGAAGTAGATCCCGGCCGAGGGTCTGAACGCCATCTCGTAGGACGAGTCCGTGAATCGAGTTCAGATGGCGGACTCCCGCACGGTTGGTTGCCAGCTGCATTACGCCAGCATTCATATACGTCACGAACACGTCTGCCATCGGGCTTAGCGGAACTCGCCACCAAGGCTCACGTGATTGGCACTTGTAGCCCCGATGGACCTTCATTGCTTCGCCCGCTTCGATGTAACGACGGGCAGCAGGGCTCGGGTTCTCCCACGGCCAAAAGAGATAGGTGTCGGCGCCAGACGAGGCGAGACGCTGCCAGTCGGATTCTTTGAAAGACCCGGCGCGAAGGTGCCGAGAACCGGGAGGAGAGAGTGTTAGGACGTCACTCTCAGCCAATTCGAGCTCATGGAAGCGCTCTCGGCTTAGGGCGAAGAAGTCATTGCGTCCGGTGACTGCGCCAAGCGTCACCCGGCCCCAAGTAGCGAGCGTCTCGAAACTCTGGCAACTCTCGACAAGACGATATGCCTCAAGTGCCGAAGTCGTTAACAGTGCCGGAGTCCATTTGCCGCCGTCGGCCGGTGGTTGCCACGAGTACGTCGCGACATCGAGCCGTTCGAGTGCTCGCGCGTCTTCGACCTGCATCAGCTCGCAGTGATCGGTTGGACCTTCGCCCTCCGCCAGCAGGAGCACAACCTCCTCTTGAACATCCTGAAACACGCGCTCTTCGAACAGGACGAGGCGCACTCGCGCGAACCGGCGCATGAGGAACGCGCGAACTTCGGAGGCGTAGTTCACGCTCAACAACTCGGCGGGAAGCACCAGCCCGAGACGACCACCAGGCCGCAAGAACAGCGCTGCGTGCACCGTGAAGGCTGCCCAGGAGGACGCCAGTCGAGTTAGGCGCACGCCCTGTGCAAGAGCAGCCGAACGGCTCTGAGTCCGGGCAGCGCCAGTGAAGCTCTGGTAACGGACGTAAGGCGGGTTTCCAATGACGGCGTCGTAGCACGCGCGTGGTGTGAAGTGGAAAAAGTCGCCAGCCACTACCGACGCGGGAAGACCCGCCCTCCGGAGCTCGACCTCGCCTTGCGCGGCGCTAGCCTCGTGGAGCTCGACTCCGCCTAATTGTCCCGGCTTCGGCGCGCATCCGCGCATCGCCCGCAGGCGTTCGCCAGCGGCGAGTAGGAACACGGCCTCGCCGCAGGACGGCTCGAGTACGAGATCATCTGAGCTTCGTATCGCCCATTCGGCCACATAGCGTGAGAGCTCCGGCGGAGTGAAAAATGCTCCGCGAGCCTTCCGCAGCGCGGGTGTATCCGATGCGAGGCTCACGACGGCACGTTACGAGGCACCAGCGACAGAATCAGGCTGCCACGCCGAACATCCGTTCGGTGGGGGCGCCCAAAGGCGGGTCACCGTCCGTTGACGCCCACTCACGGTCTCATAACAGGCGCGGAAGCGCGCTGCACACGGCCCCGCAAATCGCGCGGCCCGCGAACCCGTGGCCCGAGCTACGCACGGTCGGAGCCCGTAGCGGCCTCGCTGCTGTACTTCGACTGCAGCCTCAATGGTGTTCGAGATTCGAGCATCGTCGCAACAGAGGCGGCTGATGGGATCCTCCGATGACCGTCAGTTCGATGAACGAGACTTTGATCACCAGCCACCTCCTGTGCCCGACGACCGCGATTAGAGTGCGCTCGCCAACTCATACGGGATCGATAGGAGGACCTAGCGGTGACCACCCAGAGTCGCGGCGATCTGCCGCCAGTAAAGGCACGCCTAACTGCTGGTCACAAGACCCAGGTAACGAATGAAGAGCGCGCGTCCGCCCTCCGGAGCCTCGCCCGGCAACTTGAAGCGGCTGGGCTCGCGGTTGACCTCCGCATTGCCAAGTACGAGCCCGGCATTCGGGCAGCGGCCGTCGACGCGGAGCAGATCGCTCTGTTCATCGGCGGGGTTGCTGCGACCGGGTTGATCGAGAACATCGTCACCGACGCCTACAACCTCGCGAAGGAATGGGCGCGGGAGCGCTTCCGTGGGAAGGGACGCCATGCCCGCACAGAGCGGGTCATCGTTCATGCCGGCGGCGTCATCCGCATGTTCGAGATCAGCAGTCAGGGCGAGAACGAGACAGTGGGTGACGACGTTACGGATGCCCGGTAGGTTGACTAGAAACAGCCGGAGGGCAGGATCCGATGACGGAATGGCCGGATTGGGCTGGTCGGCTCGTGCCTCAAGCCGGGGCCGATGCCAACCACGCTCCGTTGCTCGAGCTCGCGCGATATGCCAACCCCGCTTTGCTCGCGGGACTCGGCGTTGTGCTCCCGCCGTTGGCCGCCGTACTCAAAGATCCTCTCGGAAGCGCCAGACAGATCGCCGCACAGTTCCTCGAGCGAGGCGTCTCCTACAGCGTCGAGACGTATCGCCCGCCCGATGGTAGCTACGGCCAGAGGATTCGGACCCCCAGTGAGCTGCTCGCTGGTTTGGGAACCTGCCTCGATTTCACCGTCGCCAGCGCTGCAGGGTGCGTCTTCGCGGACATTCCCGTTTTCATGGCCATCCTGCAGCACGAAGGCGGGGAGCACGCTTTCCTCGTCACGCCGGGGGTCGGCTGGGATGTTGATGATGAGGAGGTCACGCGGAGCATCGCCGGCAACGAGCTACGGCAACTCGACAGCCTGGGTCAGCTGCGCGTGCTCGACGCCACGCCACTGCCTGCGGCAGAAGCTCGGCAGCTGACGTTCGCGGAGTCGTTAGCGGCGTTAAAATTGAGCCGCGACGACACCCTTGACGCGTTGGACAAGACCGGCGCGGTCGTGCACATGGTGTATGTCCAGCGGGCGGTATCTGCGCAACACCCTTTCCACGATCCGCCTCCCCGGCCTCGATCGTTCGGCATCACCGCGCATTTGCCGGAGCAACTGCCGACCGTGGAAAGCTACCCGTCGCGTCGAACCGAGATCGAAAGGTTGGCCCAAGCCTCCGGAGTGGTCGTCGTCTTGGGGCCGTCCGGAGTAGGCAAGAGCACGCTCGCACTCGAGCGTGCGCGCCTAGTGGCGGGAGGGCGAGGGTGGTGGCTCGACGCCAGCGACCGGGCGGCGCTTCAGACGTCGTTTGCCGCCGCGGAGGCGCAGTCCCGGGGTGAGCCGTTGCGAAATCGCCTCGAAGAGACTCTCGCGGAATACTCAGCGGACGCTCGGCAGCGGCTGCGAACAAGTCAGGCGCCATGGGTGGTCGTCCTCGACAATGCTGACGGCCCGCCGGACAAAATCGCCGACCTACTGCCGGTTCCGTCTCGAGATCAGCTGGTAATCATTACGACGACGAATCCGGAGTGGGGACGCAATACGCAAGCGCCCGGTTGGACGCTGATCACCATTGACCGGCTGGCGCCGCAGGATTATCGGGCCGACACGCCGTGGACACTAGCCGAAGAGATCCGCCTGCCCGGGCTGCTCAGGATCGCCAATCTGAACCTCCGTGACGTCACTCGCCACGTGGACAGCGCCGAGGATCTCATCGGCTTGGTCATCGGCAGCCGCGAGGAGTTCGCAGCCGGCCTCAATACGCGAGAGCCCGCCGCGGCCGTGCTGGCGGCGGCCGTGTTTTGTCCGCCCGAAGACGTCCGCGAGGATCGCTTGGTCAATGTCCTCCCGGGGGTTGCGGGAATCCGGGCAGCCCTTAGTGACTTGGTCGATCGCGGGCTGCTCGAACCGAGTCGACGCCTCATCGACGTGCGCAGACCGAACGAGCGCACCTTCTGGATGCATCGCATCGTCAGGAATGCCCTGCGCCGCGCCTACCTGGAACCGTCCTCGAATGTGTCAGACGTCGCGTGTCGCGTTCTCGACGACGAGGTTTCAGCCCGCCCGCCGATCATCCGATCAAATGAGGACCTCTTTGACCTGGCCGGCTTTCTCGCCGCGGCGTGCAAGTTCGACGAAGTTCCCGACTCGATGCCATCGGCTGTCTTGGCGGTCCTCGCGCAGCTCGAGCCGCGCGGCGGCGATTGCATACCGGCTGCGGCTGCGTTGGGCAACGCAGCGTTGCCGTATTTCGCGCGCTCCGGACAGCCTGCCGTGACGCGGGCGATCGCCGCGCTCTCGATAGCTAGGCTCGCGGTCCAGACAACCGTCACACCGGAAGAGTTGGAAGCCGCGCTTGAACTCTGTCAAGCGACGATACCGACCCTCTCTGATGAGCCGCTCACGTTGGGCCGCGTCGAGGCTGTGTTCGGAATCTTGCTGAAGAAGAAAGGCGGCGCGTTGCGCAAGAAGGATTCCGCCACGGCTGACGCCCTGATCGAACAGGGCATCCAGATGCTTGTGACTTCCTACCACGACCGCGCGGAGGCGCTGGGGTGGGACTACGAAGAAATGAGTTGGACCACGCCAGATTCACCGGATCGGGATCCAGAGCATCACGTCGATCGGGCCTGGTTCAACCTCGGGGGCGCCTACATCGAAAAGGCCAAGGGTTTCCTCGGCAAGGAGGACGATGAGGATGCCCGCGAATCCCTTCGTTACAGTTGGACCCTCGCGCTCGAGGCGTATGCGGGCAGTCTCGCGCTTCGACCGCGCGACGACCTTTACGCCGCCGCGAGCGCGTGGGGTGTCGCGCTCGTGCTCTACATGGCAGCGCTCAATGATGTGACGCTCGATCTGACCCGAGTCCTTCTCAGCGGGGATCTCGACCGCCTCCTGCTGAGCGAGGACCGTCGTCAATACCTTCTCGTCGCTGAGACGTGCGCTACGCGGGCACACGCCATTCGCTCTCGAATCACCGGGCCGTTCTCCGGCGACTCCGCGAAGACAAGGACCGTGATGCTCAAGGTGAGCATCGGGTGGTTCATGGCGAGGCGGCCCGTAGCAGAAATCAGAGGCGCGCTTGACGAGGTGAGTCGGATGATCCTGGGGGACGTCGGGCGCGACACGGCAAACTGAGCTAGGGCGCCGTGCCGCCAACGTAGACAACCAGATCACGAATGCTTCGGATTGCAGATCGGATCTCTTGTAAGTAATGGCTGGGCGTAAACGTCTGCGCTAGTTGCGAGATCACCGCACCCGGCTCGATGCCCACCGTCTCGACCTTCACGTCGTGCGGCAGTGCCAACATTCGCAGCGCAGCCGCATGCTGCGCGGGGACGTAGATCGTCGTCGTGATGATCAGAACGTGCTCGCCCCCCTCTAGCCGTCCGATGGTGCGGGCGAACCATTCGTAGCTGTCGGCCGTGTTCGCCCGCCGGGCAGCTGGTTCGCTTGACGGCGCAGCGGCGACGCGGACGTCGACGTTTCTCCACTTGTAGCCGTGAACGGTCCACGCTCCACCCGGGAGACTCGATTCCACGCCGGTAACCTCAAGTGGCTCCCCGAGCCCGAAGGCACGCCGAGTGCCCGCATCGAGCGCGGCAAACTCCTCGCCGAGGTCCGGCAATCCCGCGAGCTGGGCCAGTTCGAATTCGTCCCCACGGAACGGTCGATGGCCTCCCAACGCGGTGACAGCGCCGGCGACGATGTCCCCAGATTGAATCAACTGTGCCGCGCGGGCCGGACGCGCTAGGCAGGCACGCAACAATCCACCTAGCACCAAGACATGGTCATACGCGTGATGTTCGGGCGGCCGGGATTCGACGAGGCCGAGCGCATCAGCGGCAGCGATGATTCGGACGGACTGCCCCGGCGTGAGGTCAAGCTGGTCGGCGAGATTCCGCTCCTGCCCCTTACGGGTGTCCCATCGATCGGAGAATTCGTCGAGAAGTCGGAGCCGCTCGAAGAGGTCGTCGCGCGTGCAGATTCTGCTGTCACCACCGAAGTCTTCGACCAGGTCGCGTAACGGTTGGGAGCTCGTCCATTCACGGATGTCGTCTTCGAGACTTGTTCCGCCCCCGATCGCGGGAACCGCGAGATAGGCCGCCACGCGGTCAGGATAGTGACTCATGGAGCGACGAATGGGACGGCACCGGGGACCTGTGGGGAGTGCTAATTCTCGCCGTCGATCACGAGCGCTCGCATTGCCGCCAGGAAAGCCGCTGCTCGGCCTTGGTAATTCGTGTGCCGCCCGAAACTCGGTGCGGCGGGAGACAGCAGTACCACTCCATCGGGGCGTGCCCACTCGAACGCCGTGGCGGTGGCGGCTTGAATGTTGTCGCACTCGATGACGTCGGGGGCACCATGCACGCTCTTGACGGCAGTCGCGATCCGTGGGCCGTTGTCAGGCATGGTGACGACAAGGACATCGGGGTTCCGGAGCGCCAGAGCCTCCGCAAGTGGCGCATAGTCAATTCCCCGCTCGTGGCCCCCGACAAGAAGCGCGATCCGCCGTCCATTGAACGCCTCGAGAGCTGCGAGCGTCGGAAGGACATTCGTGCTGAGACTGTCGTCGATGAAGTCGACGCCGGCAACGTTTCCAATCCATGACAACCTGCTCGGCAGCGGCTCGTAGTTCGAAGCAGCTTGCCCCAAGACCGTGGCGTCGGCTGCGCCTTCAATGCCGAGTTCGAGAACTGCAATACGTGCGATCTCTGCGTTTCGTAGGTTGTGGAGCCCTCGGAGTCCCAAGTTCTCCGCCCACGCTCCTGGAAGATCGTCCACCCACGAGACTGCTTGTCCCAACATCGAGGCGCGAGCCCGTAACGTCTTGTCGGCGCCGTTCGCAATAACCGTGCGCACGCCGGGCTTGGTGCACAGGGACAATTTGTCGCTGTAGTACTGCTCAGGGTCGCTGCGATGCCAAGTGAGATGATCTTCGCTTAATGACGTGACCACCACGATTGCGGGCCCGACCACAACGTCGAGGGCCTGGTAGCTAGAGACTTCGATCACCCAGTAGTCGACGTCACGCGGCACGTCTGGATTCCACGGCGGAGAACCGAGATTGCCTCCGATGAAGCAGCGGACGCCCATGCCGCGCAGCAGGGTACCGACGATCGCGGTCGTCGTACTCTTGCCTTTAGTTCCGGTGATACAGACCACACGCTCGCGCGGAGCCTCGGCCAACCAGAGCCCCATTCCACCAAGCACGTGAATGCCAGAGGCGACTAATTCTTGAACGAGCGGGTCGTAACGGGAGATTCCGGGAGATTTCACGATTACATCTGCGTTATGGAGCGCGGCGAGACCTCCCCTGCTCTCGACAGAGAGCACGTCGTGGCCTTCTTCTAGCCGCCCTGCGTGCTGGTCGACGACTGCACTCGGGCTGACACCTACTTCGTGCAATCGACGTAGATTGGCCGCGCCTTCGACACCGACGCCCCACACGACGACGGAGCGGCCGCGGAGGTCAGACCACGACGTCGGAGTCGACATACCGCGAATCGATGAACGACGGACCCATCGGCCGCATAAGAGCGTCCGGGTCGGGATACGGAGGGCCGGCTAGACGAATCTCAGTCGCAAGTTTCTGTAGGAGGACCGCCCCTCGACGATCCGGTCGGTCCGCCGCAAGAAGGACAGCAGCCCGGCATTCGTTCTCTTCTCCGACGCACTCAAATGGCTTCACATGGGCTGGGTCACCGAGGAGCGATCGGAACTTCGACTCAAGGCGCCTGTCATTGAGAGGCTCGGTCCCCGAAAAGATCTCTCGTAGCCGAGCCGCAGGAAGGAAGGGCGACAGGATGAGATCGATGAAGCAACACTTGTCGCATTCTCCGCACCAGCGGTCGAGTCGCTGAGACGGATCAAGCGCGAAGGCGCGATTGCAACTTCTGAACGTCGGGTGATAGCTGTCGAGTTCGGCGAAGCGCCGCGCGACCCACAACTCGCTATACGGACGAAGCGCGGAGAAGTACTCGACCCCAGGTACGGCGTCCGAAAGAACTGCTCTGAACAAGTTCTCGAAATCCTGGCTCTTGCTCCACTGGTGATTGACTTCCCTCCCATTCCACGGCCTCGTTCCGACGCTGGCAGACCATTCGTTCGACATGATGACCGCGTCACGATCGTGAAGGACCGCTGCGAGCGTCGCGATTGACGAGAGAATGGCTGTCACCGGGACGTGGCCGTTCAGGAAGCCAAGTTCCCGACTGCGCAGGACCTGAGCGTCGAGTTCGCGCTCCGCACGGATCACAGGCAGTTGAGTTGTATGAGCTGCGTTCTCGATTGCGGCAAATCTATCGCCTTCTCGGCTGACGATGAATAGTGAGGCGTCTGGGCAACGGGCACGGACCTGTTCAGCCACAACGATCGAGTCGATGCCTCCGCCGAATGGAACCAGCGGGCGGAGACTTGGGACGCTACTCGCAACCTGGATACGAGCTGGCTCGCGAGCTGAGCCGACGATCTTGAGGTCTTCGAAATCCAACTGATTGACGAACGAGAACTCACCGAGACCATCCACATAGAGTGCGCGGAGGAATTCCTGCTCGGTTCGACTGAGGGCAATGTCGCCGACATCGATCACTGGAGGCGCGGCCGTCTTATAGTACGAAACTCCGGCGGTGAGAAAGACAAGGCGCACCGCAGCTTCGACAGCTGGCTTCGACCACGCGTCGGACGGTCCGGGCACGCGAATCCGTTCCGTAAACCGCCAGGCATCGAGTGAGTAATTACAGGAGACCGTCCCGGCATCACGATCGACTACAACGGAGTCGTATCTGAAACGTCCACCTTGGCCGCGCGGATTGTCCACGCTTTGAGGCTAGCCCGGCCTCTCGTCTTGCAGCATCAGAGCCTCAGCGAACGTTATGGGTTTGGGCGCACCCACACCTCGCTAGGAGTGGGGAGTGCTCGGAATCCATTCCGGATCAGCGTGCGCCGCCCTGCCTCGGTTGCCGCGCGGGCGAAGACTGGCACCGGCTGTGGCCTTGCGAGCGCCTTAGTGAGGTCGGTCAGCATCGTGCGAGCGGCGCCCTTCAGGGCGGCAGCCGACGAGATGTAGTAGCCCGCGGGGTCGGTCCGGGTGAAGTCGTCCTCGCGGAGGTCGCGTCCTGATCGCACGGCACCTGACAGCAATCCCTCTACCGCGCGCTCTGTAAGGCGGTAGAGCACATAGCCGGCCACGATGTCCTGCTTTTCCTCTGAGCGGAAAACCCGTACGAGTGCGGTGCCGTCTCGCGCGCGTCGCTGCAACGTGGCGAAGTCCGGGCGGGCGGTGGGCTCCAGCAACGCGGCAAGAAATGCATCGACAGCTTTCAGTTCCGAATGGTGAGACACCCAGGGCGCGTTCATGATCAGCTCTTAGCCAATAGAACACCGGGGTTGAGAAGGTTCTGCGGGTCAAACGCCGCCTTAATTGTCCTGAACAGCTGCAATTCAGTTGGCGTGCGGGACAGAGCCAGCCAACGTAACTTGGCGCGACCAATGCCGTGCTCGGTGCTGATGCTGCCGCCGAGCTCAGCAACCTGCTGGAGGACCGCGTCGTCCACTGAATCATCGTCGGGAGCGACACCGGTGATATTCACATGCACGTTTCCGTCGGCAATATGCCCGAAGAGCCAAACCGCTGCTCCCGGAGCTACTCGCAAGACAGCCTCGGTAACACCATCGAGGAATTGGACCAGCGTGCTTGCCGGGAGCGTAACGTCTAGCTTGTGCGCGGTACCCAAGGTCGCGATTGATTCCGTGTGGCGATCCCGATAGGCCCACAGACGGTTCGCCGAGTCGATGTCAAGGGCAACTGCGGCGTCAACGACGCCGGGTAACGGCTGCACGAGGCGGTGAAGTGCGTCCTCTGGCGACTCCGAAGCGACCTCGATGAGAAGCACCGAGTGCGGTAGCGGCGTGAATGGCGTCGGCAGGCCGGTGGCTCTGCAGACGAGGTCAAGTCCTTGCCGCTGGATGAGCTCGACCGCGGTTGTCTGCGGTTCGCGGGCCACGGACCAGGCCGCTCGGGCAGCGCTGGCCGCGGAGCCGAAGGCGACAAGCGCAACCGCTGTCGAGTTCGAGCGTGAGATGAGTCGTAGCTGCGCTTTCGTGATCACTGCAAGCGTGCCTTCACTGCCGCAGAGCAGCGATGGCAGGTGATAGCCCGTGTTGTCCCGTGTGACGCCGGGCAGGTGAGACACAACACTGCCGTCGGCTAGTACGGCTTCGATTCCGACGACTTGCGCCCGGGTGTCGCCATGGCGGAGCACGCGGAGACCCCCGGCGTTGGTTGCGATCGTCCCTCCAACTGTCGCGCTCGACCGGCTGGCTAGATCGATCGCGTAGTCCAGGCCGTGGTGCCGCGCGACGCTGCTTAGATTCGCGAGGGTGACACCGGCCCCCGCCGTGGCGAGCCGGGAATCGCTGTCTACGCTGAGGTCGACCAACCGACGCAGGTCGAGAACGACTGACCCTGCTTCTGGAACACTCCCTCCGACGAGTCCAGTGCCGCCTCCACGCAGTACGACTGGCCTAGCGGCGGCGTGACAGGCCGCGAGGACATTCGCGACCTCGTCAACACAGCCGGGGACAGCTACTACTTCGGCGGTACCAATGAAGCGTCCCGTCCAGTCCGCCTCGTAAGTCCGCAAGATCGAACGGTCGGTGAGGACGTACTTCGCATCAAGAATCGACACCAGCTGGTCGACGAGCGCCGTCCTAACCTCCACATACATAGGCTAGACAGAGCAACCGTCTACCCTTCTTGCGCATGGAGACTCGCACTGTCTACTCCTGGGTGGAGAACGCTGTCGCCGTCGGCGTCCGAGATGGGCAACTATCGCCTCCGCTAGACACTGCGCCGGCGATTCGGGTGTGGGGAGAAGTAGTTCTACGGCTGATCAGTGACAAGCACAATCTCGACCTACACCCGGCGCTCGAGATCCGCCAAGGGGCTCTGTTCGCCTGGAACCAGCGAACGCCTCTCCCGTCCTCCCTCAGCGAGTCTGGGCGGGTCCAGCTGCAAATTGAGGTTGACCCGACGGGCTGCGCGATCGCGCGGAAGGACTTCGTCGATCCACTATTCGATGTGTCAGAGTGGCGGGCTTTGAAGTTGTGGCTTGGGGAACAGGGACACCGGGTGGATTTGGTCGAGGAAGACGTCATGGTTTTTGAAGCACCTCATCAAAAACTTAGAATCACCGACGGATTCAGGGAGGCAACCGCTACTCGACCAGAGTTCTTGTCAGACATCGTCCGCTACTTCGAACCCGATGCGCTGAAGTACCTGGGGAGCTGGCGGCCCCTCGATGACGTCGCTTCGAGAACCGACGGGAACTGGGAGGTCGTCATATCTAGATCCGCGATCCAACAGTTCTCTCTCTTAGCCTAGGCGTCTTCGCAACGAACATGCAGCGGCCGGCGGGAGCCAGCCGTGCCTGGCTGGGCGAAGAAACCTCCGCTTTACATTACGGTATGGAAAGTGACAATTTCACGCTAACGCTTGCAGTCCACGCCGCCGCGCTCCCAGCTTTCAGCGCAGCGCACAGATGACACTCCGATCGGCTAGTCAAGAGATGGAGCAACTACCTATCGGCCCATGGTCGTTCCCTCAACTCATGTTGCTCGGCGCGGCCGCGCGTCTGCCTTACGGGATGGGTGCGGTCGGCCTCCTTGTCGTCGGCAGGTTTCAGGATCTGTCAACGGCTACGTCAGCAGGATTAGCCTCGCTGTTCACGCTCGGCCTTGCTCTAGCGACTCCCGTCTGGGGAGGCATCGCTGATCGTCGGGGGATACGGCGAGTTCTTCTCCTGTGCATCGGCTTCGATGTTGCCGGCACTGTCGCAATTGCTCTGGATAAAGGGGCCGGACCGAGCCTAGTGGGAGCCGCGCTAGTTGGGGTCGGCACACCGCCCCTTGCTGCGACGATGCGAGCCACTTGGAATCGCCTGCTACCGCCAGGAGTTCCGCAAGAGCGAGCTGCCGCACTCGAGTCCGCTCTCGCGGAAGGCGTGCATATCGTCGGCCGTCTGGTCGTCGCGTTGCTTGCTGAGCTTCATGCAGAGTTGATCATGCCCGTTGCCTGCGGACTGCTTCTCGTCGCGGGGTTACCGCTCGCCATGGACCGAAGGCTCCGGCCATCCGCATACGGACTGTCAACTGTAACGGTCCGCGAAGTGATCGTCCGTAGTCGCGCAATCCTGTTTCTCACAGTGATCATTACGATCGCGCATGGCGCGGTGGCAACGGCAGTTGTTCTTGGCGCGGGCACGGGATCTCCCTTCGCCGGACCGCTGTTCATGGCTTGCTGGGGATTGGGCAGCGCGTTCGGGGGACTTGCTCTAGCAACAAGGGGGGCCGTCTCAGCGCAGACGCTCATAACCCGTGGGCTCGCAACCTTCGGGGCGCTCACCGCCGTTTCGGTACCAGTCTTCGGTCGTGACCCCGTGACTTCAGTACTGCTTTCCCTGCTCCTCGGGGCACCGCTCTCCCCGATGTTTGCAGGCCTCTATCGTGTCGCCGCCAACGCAGCGACGCGGGGCCGCGAGACGCAGACGCTTTCTCTCATCAGCTCCATGGTCGTCATCGGCTTTAGCGTGGGTTCAAGTCTCGCTGGACTCGTTGGTTCATTCTGGAGTCCGCGCGAAGGAGGCTTTACCGTCGCCGCGGTTTCCACCTTGGCTGCGCTCTTGATCTCACTCTCGTTCAGCAGGCCGGCGGAGATGTAGAAGAATCGGCGCAGCGATCGCTCGGACAATCGCAGGCCGGGGGCTGAGGAGATCGGTCGACAGCCGGGCCTGGGGCGGGTGCGGCGGAGTCCGACTGGAGTGATCGCCGGGGGGTAGCCCAGGCTTCGCGCCGACGGATCCGTCGAAATGCAAATCAGCGATCACGGACGGTGTGATGCTGAGCACTGAAGACTACGCAGCGGGACGCTGGCCCAATTTGCGCGTTTCGAGGAAATCGCGCCCGGATTGCGATAGGAAACGCATCGGTGACGGTTCGCCTACGTGGGGGTCGGCATGACAAGCTCTTCTTGGGTCGGGCGCGCGAAGAAACTCGGGTCGGTAGGGGTTGGCCTTCTTGCCTCGGCCATCGTCGTGGCGGTGGCGATCATCGGCGCGGTGACGAGCACGGCAGGTCGCCCCAAGGTAGACGTTTCAACCAGCTTGGCTCAACCGGGCGTGCAGTTAGTCGCTGACTTCGGCTTGAGTCGTCAAAGCATCACCAGAACCGTGCAAGTCGACTTGTGCGCGTCGAGCACAAAGGACTATCCCGAATGCAAAACCTCATCCGCTTCGGATCAGGTCACGTCGCGCCCGCAGGTGCTCAGCGCACTCGTCACGAGCGATCTGCAAACTCCTGGCGTGAAGGGGCAGTTTCCGGCGAACCAATTGAGCGTGACCGCGTCGAACACAGGGCGCGAGGGTCTACTCGTCACACTGCAAGCTGACCCGACGAAGCCCTATGCGGTTGTAGCAGGGACGTACGTAGGGGACATTCGCATCGAGAGGGCGAGTGGACCCCCCGTCAACGTGCACCTGATAGCCGAACTTGATTCTCGGTCCGGTAAGCCGACTGAGCTGGCGGTTCTCTCCTTAGTCGCCGGTGCGCTCGCGGGTGGGATCACCAAGTGGGCGAACGACTCGCTCGCGCCCATGGGATCACTTCGTAGCCGGTACCGGCTGGTCCGCGCACGGCTAGCGCCAGTGACGGACGAACTACCCCTCGATGTAGTTTCGGCGCTGCAAGCCGCACGCGACTCGATCAACTCAGGCGCCAAAGACGACGCGACTAAGTCTTTGGACGAAGTCACGAACGCCACCTCGGATCTGCTGCCGTTCGGGAGGACTCTCGCAGGCATTACCCAGGAAATCCGAGTTCAAGAGTCAGAGATGGCACGCCCAAACGAGGACGACTTTCCCTATTGGCCGGCGGCACACGCAGCCGAACTGCAGTCCGTGGGCGACTTACGTGCCGTCAGTTGGCCGTGGCGGGACGCAGAAGACGGCCGAGCACAGTCAAGGATGGCGGAAGCGAACGTCCGTCGGGTCACGGAGGCGATGCGAACATACCTGGCCGTGCCAAATGAGACCAATCGACGAGCGCTGTACAACGTGCTCGCATATGTGGCGAATAACGGATCCGCGGCCCTCCGGCAGCAACATATTCCCGACGATCCCCCTGACGTGACCGCGGTCGCGGCGGTGAGACCGGTAGGTGACGTGGCCCCGCGTGAAGCGCCGCTCGTGATTGGCATGACCACTTCGAATGACGTTCGCCCTGATTCGCGGCGGTCATTGCGCGAGCGGCTACTGGACTGGTCCCCCTCGATCACGGCCGTGCTGACCGGCGCCATCGTCGTTTTCGCCGGCTACTACACGCAGTTCGTAGAGCAGGATGACTTCGCCGGTGGCGCGACCGCATACCTCGGTCTGGTGATCTGGACGTTCACCTTGCAGGTCACCGGGATCACCGTCGTTCAGGCAGCAGGCAAATTCAGTAACGCGGGACCCGGCGGTCAGTAACCAGCCACGCCGTTCGAGCCGACCCGACTGATCTCAGATTGATCTCCGCGATCCATGAGGTCGGGCTTGGGTTGTCGTCTCGCTTCTGCCAATGCGCGAGGGGCTAGTGCTCTTCCGAACGACCTCGTCCAGGTGACTACCCGCCAGAGAATCCGACCCGAGCCGATCAAGCCGCTCCGGGCTCAGATCCGATGTCACACCGATGTCACAGACTGTGTGACACTCGACATCACAAGAGGCCACTGGATGATCTGGCCACGGATCCCGAAAAGGCCCTCTGACCTGCGGAAACGCCGTTTCAAGCGCGAAACCCCAAGAGGCGGCGGACGAGTCGGCCTGTAAGCCGGGTTCTGTACCCCGGCCCTGCGGCCGAGGCGGCGACCATCCCTCTCCGGTTACCGTTGCCGGCAACCTCTAGCGGTCTACCCGGAAGCTCGGGCGGGCCGCCCTCGAACGCTTCCTGTCTGACCTTGCTCCGGGTGGGGTTTGCCGAGCCGTCCGGGTCACCCCGGACGCTGGTGGGCTCTTACCCCACCGTTTCACCCTTGCCGGCCCCGGCCGAAGCCGACGCCGGCGGACTGTTCTCTGTGGCACTGTCCCGCGGGTCACCCCGGGTCGGTGTTACCGACCACCCTGCCCTGTGGAGCCCGGACTTTCCTCGGCAACCGCCCGAAGGCAGCTGACGCGGTCGCCCGGCCGGCTCGTCCGCCGTACCACCAGCCTACGGCCACAAGCCCACGACCAACAGGTGAGGGAAGCAATCGGGACGGGTACGACGACCACATCCGACAAGGAGGCCACATGACCACCATGCAGACCCGGCCGGGCACCGAGATGACACCGGCCACCAGCACCAACCAGCCCGGCCGCGTCGTCAGCATCGTCGGCATCGTCCTCGGTGCTCTCGGCATTCTGTTCGGGATCATCACCGGCCTGCCCGGGCTCATCTGCGGCATCGTCGGCGCCGCCAAGGGCAACCGCCTCGGCTGGGTCGCCATCGTCGTCTCGGTCGTCTGCACGATCGCCGGCATCGCGATCGGCCACGCCATCATCGGCCGCTAACAAGCTCTTCCCGCGCCGGTCGCGGGAGGCCGGTCGATGACTACGGCCCGTCTCCCGCGACCGCCGTGAACTCGACCTGCCGGCGCGCGACATCGCACGTCGTCAGCCGCGCGTTCACCACCGTTCCAAGCTCGAGACCGTCACCGAGCAAACGCGCCCGCACCGCGGGATCCGCGAGCTGTACCTCGGCCCGCTGCGGATTCGCCTCCACGACCACGCCGCGGAACACTTCACCGACGCGATGTTGCAGGACGAGCGCCTCCGCGACCTCGATCACCGCGCGGTCCGCGGCATGCGCGCGCTGGTCCGCCTCCGCCATCAGCCGCGGCAACGCGGGCAGCCCCGTCCGCGCCCACTCCGGCGGAGCGACGCCGGCGCACGCGGCGACACAGCACTCCGACACGTAACGGTCCGCCAACCGCCGCAACGGCGCGGTCGCATGCGCGTACGGCGCCGCCACCGCCGAGTGCGTCCGCTGCGCGGGCGGCGTCCCGTCGAACGCGACGTACCCCGCGCCGCGGAACAGCACCGAGGCCAGCCGCAGGATCGCGGCCTGCGCCGGCACCGACGCGTCCAGCCCGCGCACGACCTCCGGGTACGACGACGACGCCGGCCACTCGACTCCCAACGCCAGCGCGCTACGGCGCAACGACGCGACCACATGCGCGGGCGGCGGTGGCATCGTGCGCAACAACCCGACACCCGCGTCGAGCATCAGCCGCGCCGCGGCCATTCCGGTGAGCAGCGACAGCTGCGCGTTCCAGTCCTCCACCGGCAGCGTCGCGCGGAACGTCAACGTCCATGTCGTCCCGTCACCGTCGACCTGCTGCTCCGGCACCGGCAACGAAACACCACCACGCGCACGCTCCAGCGCCAGCCGGCGCTCGCCGACTTCGCGCAGCAACTCGAAGACGTCACCCTGTCGCTGCTGGAACGAGGCGTAGTCGAGCTGCGCCCGGCTGCGCACGACCGCGCGCCGTACGTCGACGGTCGTCGGCTCGCCGTCGCCGTCGAGGTCGAGCCGCCAGAGGATCGCCGGCCGGTCCTCGCCGGGCAGCAGGCTCGCCGAACCTTCCGACAGCACCGGCGGGTGCAGCGGCACCCGGCCGTCCGGCAGGTACACGGTCTCGCCGCGCCGGTGCGCCTCCGCGTCGACCGCACCACCGGCACGCACGAACGCCCCGACGTCCGCGATCGCGTAGTTCACCCGGTGCCCGGCGCCGCGGCGCTCGATCACGAACGCCTGGTCGCGGTCGCGCGACCCGAGCGGGTCCAGCGTCACCAGCTCGAGGTCGCGCGCGTCGAACCTGCCGGTCATGTCCCACGTCGCCGCGGTGGCCTCGGCGAGCGCGTCCGCCGGGAACGCCGACGGCAGCCCGAGCTCGACGCGCAGCGCCGCGAGCGGCTGGTCGATGTCGGCCGCCGGCGGGACCGAGGTGCGCACCTCCACCGCTACGTCCGCGCAGCGACAGGAAGATGCGACACGTCGTTGAGACCGGTCAGCACGGCCGGCCCGTCGGCATACCAGTCGACGGTCGTCAGCGACGCCGGGTCGAGATGCATCCGGTAGAGCGCTTGCGCCGGCGCACCCAGCGCCTCGCGCACGACCGCCTTGATCGGCGTTACGTGCGACACCACTACGACGCGAACGCCGGGGTACGACGCGAGCAGCCGCTCGCGCGCCGCGACAACGCGCGCGAACGTTGACGTAAACGACTCACCGCCCGGCGGCGCGACCGACTGGTCGTCGAGCCACGCCTGGATCTCGCCCGGCCAGTTCGCCCGCACCTCCGCGAACGTCCTGCCTTCCCACGCACCGAAATCCGTCTCGACCAAGCCCTCGTCGACCGCTACGTCGAGACCCAGCGACTCCGCGACGACGGACGCGGTCTGCATCGCGCGCCGCAACGGCGACGACACCACTGCGGCGATGTCGCCATACGACGACAGCCGCGCTGCCGCCGCCCGTGCCTGCGCAAGCCCACGCTCCGTCAACACCGCGTCACCGCGACCGCTGAACCTCTTCTCCGCCGACAACGCGGTCTCGCCGTGGCGGAGCAACAGCAACGTCGTCGGCGGGCCCGACGGTGGCGACCACCCGAGCCGCGGCGGCGCGTCGGCAGCGGCAGCCGCACCGCTAGCCGGCTCCTCGGTGCGCGGCGACCACGTGAGCCCGCGGGCAGCCGCGTCCATCGCCTCGTTCGCCAACCGGTCGGCGTGTTTGTTGAGCTCGCGCGGGATGTGCCCGAACGTCACCCGCGAGAACCCGCGCACCAGCGCGGCCGCCTGTGACGCGAGCGGCCGCATCGCCTCGTGCTTGATCTTCCACTTCTGCGACATCTGGTTGACGACGAGCAACGAGTCCATCCGCACGTCGACCTCGCGCGCGCCAACGTCCGCGGCGGCTTCGAGGCCGGCGATCAGGCCGCGGTACTCGGCGACGTTGTTGCTGGCAATGCCGATGCCCGCGGCGACCTCGCGCAACACCGCGCCGGACACCGCGTCGCGGACCACGGCGCCGTACCCGGCCGGTCCGGGGTTGCCGCGCGACCCGCCGTCCGCTTCGACAACGACCCGGTCGCTCAGAGCCCGGACTCCGCGGTCCGGACGAGGATCCGGCGGCACTCCTCGCAACGCACGATCTCGTCGGCCGGTGCGTCGCGCAACCGGTTGAGGTCCGTGGTGTTCAGCTGCAAGTGGCAGCCCTCGCACCGGCCGCGGTGCAGCGCCGCTGCACCGACGCCGGCCGACGACGAGCGCACCTTCTCGTACAGCGCCAGCAAGTCCGCCGGGATCCCGGCGGCGAGCTCGGCCCGCTGCTGCGTCGTCTTCTCCACCTCGGCGTCGATCTCGGCGAACGTGGCGTCGCGCCGCTGCTCGGTCTCCGCGAGCTCGAGCGCGACCCGCTCGCGTTCGGCGACGATCTCGCCGAGCCGCCGCTGCACGACCTCGCGCTTCTCCATGATCTCGAGCTCGGCGTCTTCGAGGTCGCCTTGCCGCCGGTGCAGCGACGCGATCTCGGACTGCAAGTTCTCCAGCTCGCGCGGCGACGACACCTGACCGGCGTCGAGCCGTTGCTGGTCGCGTTGCATCCGCGACCGGACCACGTCGACGTCGGCGTCGACCTTCGACTGCTCGCGGCCGAGGTCGGCGTCTTCCGTCTGCAACAGCACGACGTCGTCGGCGAGCCGGTCGACCCGCGCCTGCAGCTCGTCGACGGCCGCGAGCTCGGGCAGCGTACGGCGGCGGTGCGCCAGCCGGTCGAGCGCCGAGTCGAGCGCCTGGAGGTCGAGCAGCCGGAGCTGGTCGTCGGGTGCGGCGTTCACTGTTCCTTCTGACGATGGACGGTCCAAGGGTCGGTGACGAGGTGCGACACCGTCGTTGTCACTCCCACCGTATCCGCCAACACGCGCGCGAGGTCGCCGAGCCAGGGCCACTCGGTCGCCCAGTGGCCGGCGTCGACGAGTGCGACGCCGGTGTCGGCGACTGCCTCGGCGGTGGCGTGGTGCTTCAGGTCGGCGGTGACCAGCACGTCCGCGCCCTGTCGCGCGGCGGCCGCCGCCAGGTCTCCGCCGGACCCGCCGCAGACCGCCACCAGGCGCACGATGTGCTCCGGGTCGCCGGCCGCGCGTACCCCTGCCGCGGTCGCGGGCAGTGCCGCCGCGACCGCCGCGGTGAACTCGGCCAGCGTCGTCGGCGCGTCGAGGTCGCCGACCCGGCCGAGGCCGCGCGACGACGGCGCCGCCGCGAGCTCGACGACGTCGTACGCCGGCTCCTCGTACGGGTGCGCGCCGACCAGCGCGCGTACGGCGTCACCGCGAAGCCGGCGCGGTACGACGACTTCGATCCGTACCTCGGCGACGCGGGTCACGTCACCGATGGCGCCGACGGCAGGGTGCGCGCCCGGCCCGGCGCGGAACGTGCCGGTGCCGTCGCCGAGGAACGCGCAGCGGGTGTAGTCGCCGATCGTGCCGGCCCCGGCAGCAGCGAGTGCGTCGAGCACCCGGTCGACGTCGGCAGGCGGCACGAACGTCACCAGCTTGTCGACGGGATCGGCCGGGCGCGGGTCGAGCGGGCGCACCGAGCGCAAGCCGAGCGCGGCCGCGAGCGCGTCGCTCACCCCGGGGTCGGCGACGTCGGCGTTGGTGTGCGCGACGTAGAGCGCGACTCCCGCCGAGACCAGCCGGTGCACGACCCGGCCCTTCGCGGTCGTCGCCGCGACCGACGTCGTACCGCCGAGGAACAGCGGGTGGTGTGTGACGAGTAGCTGCGCACCGGCCGCGACCGCCTCGTCCGCGACGGCAAGCACTGGGTCGACCGCGACGTGCACTCGCCGCACGGGCGCCGACGGGTCGCCGCAGACCAGCCCGACCGCGTCCCACGGCTCGGCCCACTTCGGGTCGTACCGGCGGTCGAGCTCCACGACGACGTCGGCGACCGTGACCGTCACCGGGCTAACACCGTCACTGGGCGACTCGCTCCCGCCCGCCGACCTGCACCGGTACGACGTGCTCGTCGTCGTCCATGTCGGCCGCCTCGAGGTAGCGCCGGATCGACAGCGCGACCGCCGCGCCCTCGCCCGCCGCCGAGGCCGCCTGCTTCGTCGACCCGGCCCGCACGTCGCCGGCCGCGAACACGCCGGGCAACGACGTCTGCAACCCGATGTCGGTCTGGATGAAGCCGAACTCGTCGAGCGCCACGACGTCGCGGACCAGCTCGGTGTTGGGCGACAGGCCGATGAAGACGAACACCCCGTCGGGCATGACCTCGCGCGACTCCCCCGTCGTCGCATCGGTCAGTGTCACCGACCGCAATCGCGAGTCGCCGGTGAACGCGCTCGGCGACGCGTTGGGTACGACGGTGATCGCGGGGTTCTCGGCGACCTTCTCCTGTACGACCTTCGACGCACTCAGCCCCTTGTCGCGGGTGACGATCGTGACCGTCTTGGCGAACCGGGTGAGGAACACGCTCTCCTCGCCCGCGCTGTTGCCGCCGCCGACGACGAGCACGTCCTTGTCGCGGTAGAACGCGCCGTCACACGTCGCGCAGAAGTGCACGCCGGCGCCGATGAAGTCCTCCTCGCCGGGCACGCCGAGCCGGCGGTACGTCGACCCGAGTGCGAGCAGCACCGCGCCGGCGGAGTAGGTCTCGCCGTCGCCGGTGGTCACCGACTTGAACCGGCCGTCCACGCGTACTCCGGTGACCTCCTGCGCGGACAGGATCTCGACGCCGAACCGCTCGGCCTGCGCGCGCAGCCGGTCGGCGAACTCAGCGCCGGTGACACCTTCAGGGAAGCCCGGGAAGTTGTCGAGCCGCTCGGTCACGCCGGCCTGCCCGCCGACGCCGCCGCGCTCGATGACGAGGGTGTCGAGGCCTTCGCGCGCGGCGTACAGCGCGGCGGTCAGCCCGGCCGGGCCGGAGCCGACGACGACCAGGTCGTAGAAGCGGCTCTTCGCGACGGTCTGCAACCCGAGCTTCGCGGCCAGCTCGGCGTTGCTCGGCTCGACGAGAGTCGAGCCGTCCTCGAACAGGATCACCGGGATGATCTGCTTGCCGTCGTTGACTTTTTCGACGTACGCCATCCCCTCGGCGTCCGCGTCGACGTCGACGAAGTCGTAGTGCACCCGCTGCTCGCCGAAGAACTGCTTCGCCCGTTTGCAGTCGCTGCACCACGCCGTGCCGTACACCTTGATGTTCGTATGGGTCACAGCGGGCATCGTAGAGGCCGTGAGCACTCTCGAGGTCCTGCTCGTCCGGCATGGTGCGACCGAGTGGAGCGCGGCCGGCCGGCACACCGGCATCACCGACCTGCCGCTGACGCCGGAAGGCGAGGCGGCGGCGAGCGCCCTGCGCGACCGGCTGCCGGCGCGGCCCGACCTCGTTCTGGTCAGCCCGCGTCGCCGCGCGCTCGACACCTGCCGCTTGGCCGGGCTCGGCGCCGATGCAGAGGTCGACGACGACCTACGCGAGTGGGACTACGGCGCGTACGAAGGCCTGACGACGCCGCAGATCCGCAGTACCCGGCCGGACTGGGACCAGTGGCGCGACGGCTGCCCGGACGGCGAGACCGCGCTTCGAGTCGGCGAGCGCGCCGACCGGGTCATCGCCCGGCTGCTCGCCAGCGACGCGAAGGTGGCGGTGCTGTTCGCGCATGGGCACCTGCTCCGCGTCCTCGGGGCGCGCTGGGCGGAGCTCCCGCCGGAGGCGGGCGCCGTACTGTTCCTCGACCCCGCGACCGTGTCGACGCTCGGCTGGGAGCGCGAGCGGCGCGTCATCCGCCGCTGGAACGCCTAGGCCGGAGCGGACGGGCAGCCGCTGCTCAGCACCTGGTCGACGGTGACCTCGCCGGCCTGGCTGGCGAGCTGGTGGTCGTAACACGCGCCGGTGTTGTCGGCGTACCCGTACTGCTCCTGCTCGGCGCCGTTGAAGGCGATGCCCGTCGCGTCCGCCGTACGCATCGTCTCGTCGTACGACGTCCACGCCGTGCGGACGTTGTCGACGGTGCTCGCCGTCGTCCCGCTGTCCTCGATCTGGTACGTCGTGAAGACGTCGGTGGTGAGCTTGTACGCCGCGGTCTGCGTGTCGACCGTCTTGTGCCCGCCGGCCTCGGTCGTGGTCGACTGCGTCCACGTCCACGAGCCGTCGTCGACGAGCACCGCCTGCCGCGCGCTCTCGCCCATCTGCTCGCTCACCGTCGTGGTGACGTGCCGGCCGTCGACGACGCGGTCGCCCTTGAACGTCAACGTGTGGCTCGTTGTGTCGGTGTAGGGCACGCCCTGTGTCGTCGGGTCCGTGATCGTGTCGGTCGGGTGCGCCGGCGCGGTCGCGCTGAGCAGGTGACCGCGGGTGCGGGCGCCCGAGTGCGCGGTCCAGATCTGGAGGTTCGCGGCGATCGCCCAGAAGTCGCCGCCGGCGAGCGTCATGTCGAGGACACCGAGCTGCACGGTGTGCGCGCGGCCGTCGGTGAGCAGGCCGACGAACGGCGTGAGGTCGAGGTCGTACGGCCGCAGGTTCCACGCGCGCGGCGCGGGTATCGGCTCCCACAGACCGGGCCCGCCGGCGCCGGTGTAGATGCCCGGGTACGCCGGCGCCGCGCCGGCCAGCTTGCCGTCGAGGTAGACCGCGATCTCGCGGTACGGCGTGCCGGCGCACTGCCCGGGGTCGCCCCACCAGAACTCCTCGCACGGGCCGTGGCTGTCGGCGAACACCTGCGCATGCAGGCGGTCGAGGTTGCGCGGGAACACGACCGGCGCGCCGACCTGCTGGCCGTTCTTCGAGATCGACAGCATCGGCCCGCCCTTGCCGGTCGAGCTGACCGGCAGCACCCGGTCGGCGTGCGGGCCGGCCGGCGCGTGCGCGTCGGTGCGGTAGAAGGTCAGCGAGACGAGCGTGTGGTAGACGCCGGTGTAGGTGGAGTCGTTGACGTTGTCGAGCTCGACCTGCACCGGCTGCGGCGTGCGCAGCAGCGCGGTGATGTCGGTGACGTCGCGCTGCACGGTCCACGTCGAGGCGTTCGCGCCGGTGCAGCACGGCTCGGACGTCGTACCGTCGAGGACGACCGCATGCCCGATGGCGACGTAGACGTCGCGGTCGAACTGGGTGCCGCCGACGGTGCTGGTCAGCGTCAGCACGACCTTGGCCCACGGTCCCGGGCAGGCGGCCGGCGGCGTGTAGGTGCCGTTGTACGGCGAGCCGTAGGAGTTCTGGAAGTCGTGCGTCATCAGGGCGACCTTGCACGACGGCGTGGCCGGCACCGGGATCGGCCGGTCGGCCGAGACTTGCTGCTGCGTGTCGGTGGGCAGTGACGGCGCGCCCGGCGTGCCCGGCGCGCTCGGCGCGCTCGGCTGGGCGACGCCGACGCCGCCGACCGCGGCGAGCAGGGTCAGGACGGCGGGCAGCAGAAACCGGCGCATGAGCACAGGTTCGTGCTCAGCGGCGCCGATCCTGCCCGGTCAGGAGTGCTCGGAGACCTCGAAGATCTCGTCCGCGACGAGCCCGTGCGCCTCGCGGTGCACCGTGTTGGCGGCTTCGGCGTCGGGCGCCTCGACCAGGCAGAAGATCTTGCCGGCCTTCTCGTCGACCCAGTACTTCTTGTACTCGACGCCGTGGCTGCCCTGGGTCGCGAGGTCGGCCTGGTGGGCGTTCGCGACGTCGTCGACACTCACGCCACCGTCGATGTTGTGCACGTCCATGTAGAGCGGCATCGCACGTCTCCCCTCCGTCGTAGCCGTCGTCCGTCAGCGCAACCTATGCCGTCAACCTGCGTTGCGCCAGTGGTCGGCGTGCTGGTCGCACATCGGGACGGCGGTCTCGCCCTCCATCGGCTGGCCGTCGGTGATGTCGACGTACCCGGTGGCGGGCTGGTCGCACGAGTCGACCACGCAGGATGTGCCGGGTTGCGGCTGTTCCTCAGGCATCACGAGGGCGCTCCGGTGGCCGCCGACGACGCGCCGGGTCGGCCGGTACGCAGCCTACGCGCGCGGTGCGGCTACCAGGCGTCGTGCAGTACGACGTCGGCGCGGCACGAGGGGCACGCGACCTGGCGGGCCGGCGAGGGCCCGGCGACGAACAGCACCAGCGGCACCGCCGCGGCGCAGCCGCCGCAGAGGACGGACACACCCATGGGCAGCGAGCGCGCGGCGACCCGCACGCTCACGAACGTCGACGACATGCGTTCATCATCGGTGGCCAAAGCGCCCATCTGTCGGCGCTGGCACACATCTGGTCCGACAATGCCCAAACCGGACTATGTCGAGTA
>JAVEEI010000018.1 GCA_030840525.1 Frankiaceae bacterium | reverse complement strand
AGCAGGCTCTGACGATCGCGAACGAGCAGGCGCAGGCGCCGTCGAGCCAGGCGCTGCGCGCGAACTGGCTCGGAAATGTCCCTTCGACCTCGCTCACCGTCACCCGGCTGCACGGCCGGCCCGCGGCGCTGCTGTCCGCGCCGCTGCCGCCGCCGCCCGCCCCGGCCGCGACGCCTTCAACAACTCCTGCGTCGAAGCCGGCGACCAAGCCGGCGACGAAGCCTGCCGCGGTGACGAAGCCGGCGACCAAGCCGGCAACGAAGCCGGTCGCGAAGCCCGCGGCGACGCCGACGCACCATTGACCGCGCGGCGCCGGTCAAGATCATCGCGCCCTGAACCAGCCGGAACCGGCTGCTGGGACCCGGTGAGAGCGCGACGATCATGAGTCCCGGCCGTGACGGTCGCGTCACCTCCGGTGCCCGCTCGGCGCGGCAACCGCGACGCGTGAGGGACACGCGGCAGGCTGGGCGCATGTCCCCGGCTGCCCAGCCGCGCCCGCGGGTGGCCCAACCTCGCCCGCGGGTCGCCCATCCACGCGCGCGGGTCGCCCAACCTCGCCCGCGGGTCGCCCAACCTCGCGCGCGGGTCGCCGAGCAGCGCGCCGTGCGCGGTCCCGCGGGGCGGATGCCGCAGCAGCGCACCCGCCCGCCGGCCGGTCCGCCGCCGCGACGCCGGCCGCCGCGCCGGCGACCCGACCCGCGCCGGCGGCTCGAGGTCATCCTCATCCTTGTCCTGTTCGTGCTCACGCTGGTCGGCGGCAAGCTGGTCCAGCTCCAAGGCCTCGACCGCACGGCGTACACGAAGATGGCGGCGAAGCAGCGGCTGCGGACCGTCACGATCACCGCGCCGCGCGGCACGATCATCGACCGCAACGGCGCGCCGCTCGCGCAGACGGTCGACGCCCGGGACGTGTACGCCGACCCGCGGCACGTCGTCGACCCCGCCCGCACCGCCGCGCAGCTCGGCCCGCTGATCGGGATGACCCCGGCGACGCTGGCGCCGATGCTGCGCCGCCCGACGTCGTACGTGCCGCTCGTCCACGCGATCCCCCCGGCGCTGTCGGCGCGGATCATGGACCTCGCGCTGCCGGGCATCGGCGTACTGCCGACGACCCGGCGGGTCTACCCCGACGGCACGCTCGCCTCCAACGTCATCGGGTTCGTCCACCTCGACGGCAGCGGCGCCGCCGGGCTGGAGTACTCGTTCCAGAAGCTGCTCGCCGGGCACGACGGCGCGCGTACGTTCGAGACCGGGCTGTCCGGCTCGCCGATCCCCGACGGGCACGACGTGCTTACCCCGGCCGTGCCCGGCCACGGCATGCGCCTGACGCTGCAGCGCGACATCCAGTGGGAGGCGCAGCAGGCGATCGCCGCGCAGGTCCGCAAGGTCAAGGCCGACAGCGGCACCGTCGTCGTGATGGACCCGACGAACGGCCAGATCCTCGCGCTCGCGGTCGCCCCCGGGTACGACGCGAACGCGCCGGCCGGCCCGGCGATCGGCGCCGACCCGGCGATCACCGACGTCTACGAGCCGGGCAGCGTCAACAAGGTCATCACGATGTCGGCGGCGCTGCAGGAGGGCCTGGTCACCCCCGACTCGCCGTTCACCGTCCCGCCGGTGCTGCACTACGCCGGCGCGACGTTCCACGACGCGGAGGGGCACGGGCGCGAGCGGCTCACGCTGACCGGCGTGCTGGCGAAATCGAGCAACATCGGCACGATCGAGGTCGCCGACCGGCTGAAGGCACCGAAGCTCTACCACTACCTGCAGGCGTACGGCTTCGGCCGGCCGACCGGCGTCGGCCTGCCGGGGGAGGAGGACGGGCTGCTGCCGTCGCTCCCCTCGTGGTCGGCGACGACGCTGCCGACGGTCGCGTTCGGGCAGGGCATCGGCGTCACCGCGCTGCAGGTCGCGAGCGTCTACGCCACGATTGCCAACGGTGGCGTGCGGGTCACGCCCAACCTCGTCCTCGGCACCACCGACGACACCGGGCATTTGCGGCCCGCGCCGGCCCCGACGAAGCGGCGGGTGGTCAGCGCGGCCGTCGCGCACGAACTGTCGGACATGCTCGAAGCGGTCACCACCGATCAGGGCACCGCGCCGGCCGCGCGGATCGACGGCTACCGGATCGCGGGCAAGACCGGTACGGCGCAACGCCCCAACGGCACCGGCGGGTACGCCGGCTACACCGCGTCGTTCGTCGGGTTCGCGCCCGCGGACAAGCCGCGGCTGCTCGTCGAGGTGGTGCTGCAGAACCCGCGCGCCGGCCACTTCGGCGGCGTCGTCTCCGCGCCGGTGTTCCACGACGTCATGTCGTTCGCGTTGCAGACGCTGGGCATCGCGCCCACGGGCACCCGCCCGCCCAAGGCCCGGCTGACCTGGTAGCCGACGGTAACCTCCGACTCGATGGCCGCTACGCCCCGACCGACCGCGATGCCCGGTCGATCCCTCGGTGGGATGCTCGAACGGCTTCCCGGCGCGCGGCTGCACGGTGACGGCGACGCCGTCGTGACCGGCATCACGCACGACTCGCGCGCGGTGCGCCCAGGCGACGTCTACCTGGCCCGGCCGGGCGAGCATGCGCACGGCATCGACTTCGTCGCCGCCGCGGTCGAGGCGGGCGCCGTCGCGGTCGTGACCGATGCGGCGTCGGTGCCGGCGGCACTGGCCGCGGGCGCCGCCGCTGTCGTCGAGGTCGCCGACCCGCGCGCGGCCGCGGGCCCCGCCGCTGCCTGGGTCTACGGCGACCCCGCGCGGGACCTCGACGTCATCGGCGTGACCGGTACCAATGGCAAAACCACGACGACATACCTGCTCGACGGTGGGCTACGCGCGAGCGGTCGCCGTACTGGCCTGGTCGGGACGGGCGAGACGCGGATCGGCCACGACGTGGTGCCGAGCGCCCGCACCACGCCGGAAGCGACCGACCTGCAGGCGCTGTTCGCGGTCATGCGCGAGCGCGACGTCGACGCGGTCGCGATGGAGGTGTCGAGCCACGCGCTCGCGCTCGACCGCGTCGCCGGTACGACGTTCGCCGTCGCCGCGTTCACCAACCTGTCGCAGGACCACCTCGACTTCCACGTCGACATGGACGACTACTTCGCCGCGAAGGCCCGGCTGTTCACGCCGGCGTACGCCGCGCGCGCGGTCGTCGCGGTCGACGACGAGTGGGGCCGCCGGCTGGCCGGCAGCGCGACGGTCGACGTGACCTCGGTCGGCGCCGAGCCGGCCGACTGGGTCCGGGTCGACGAGTCGGTCACGGCGACCGGCGGCCACACGACGCTGCGCGCGCCCGACGGCGCGCACCACGACGTCGAGGTGTCGCTGCCCGGCCGGTTCAACGTGCGCAACGCCGCGGTCGCGTACGTCGCGCTGGTTCTCGCGGGGATCGAGCCGGCCGCAGCGCGGGCCGGCATCGCGTCGGTGACGACGATCCCCGGACGGATGCAGCGGGTCGACGCCGGCCAGCCGTTCCTCGCTCTCGTCGACTACGCGCACACGCCGGCCGCGGTGACGACGTTGCTCGCCGAGGTACGCGGCCTCGCCGGTGCCGGCCGCGTCGTCGTCGTACTCGGCTGCGGGGGAGACCGCGACCGGGGCAAGCGTCCGCTCATGGGCGCGGCCGCCGCGCGCGGCGCGGACGTCGCCGTGCTCACCAACGACAACCCGCGGTCGGAGGACCCGCTCGCGATCCTCGCCGCGATGGAAGACGGCGCGCGCGCTTCCGGTGGTACGGCGGAGATCGTCGTCGAGCCGGACCGGCGGCGCGCCATCGCGCTGGCCGTCGGCAAGTCGTCGGCCGGCGACGTCCTCGTCGTCGCGGGCAAGGGGCACGAGCAGGGACAGGAGCAGGACGGCGTCGTCACGCCGTTCGACGACGGGTCGGTCTTGCGCGAGGCCCTCGGTCGGGTGCGGCCATGATTCCGTTGCGGTTACAGGACATTTCCCGGGTCACCGGCGGCCGGCTCGTCGGCGGCGCGGGCCCGGACGACTGCGTCGACGGCCCGGTCGTCCTCGACTCGCGCGCGGTCGCGGCGGGGTCGCTGTTCGTCGCCGTTCGGGGCGAGTACGCCGACGGGCACGACTACGCGCAGGCCGCCGTCGAGGCCGGCGCGGTCGGGTACCTCGGCAGCCGCGACGTCGGCGTACCCGGCGTCGTCGTCGACGACGCGGCGGTCGCGCTCGGCGCACTCGCTGGCGCGGTGCTGCGGCGGCTGCCCGCGACCCGCGTCGTCGGCGTCACCGGGTCCGCGGGCAAGACGTCGACGAAGGACCTGCTCGGCGCGGTGTTCGCCACCGCCGGTCCTACGGTCGCGCCGCCCGGCAACCTCAACAACGAGTACGGCCTGCCGCTCACCGTCACGACCGCGCAACCCGACACCGAGACGGTCGTGCTCGAGTACGGCGCGCGCGGCGTCGGCCACATCCGCTACCTGACGACGATCGCACCGCCGCGGATCGGCGTCGTGCTCAACGTCGGCGCGGCGCACCTCGGCGAGTTCGGCAGCAAGGAGATGGTCGCGCAGGCGAAGGGCGAACTGGTGGAAGCGTTACCGGCCGACGGCACGGCGGTCCTCAACGCCGACGACCCGCTGGTGGCCGCGATGGCGAGCCGCACCGCGGCGAGCGTACTGACCTACGGCACCGCCGAGTCGGCCGCCGTACGCATCGTCGACCTGACCACGGACGAAGCCGCGCGGGCGCGGTTCACGCTGTCGACGCCGAAGGGCGACGCGGCGGTCGCGCTGTCGTTGCACGGCGCGCACCACGCGCACAACGCGGCGGCCGCCGTCGCCGCCGGGCTCGCCGCCGGCCTCGATCTCGCGTCGATGGTCGGCGCGGTCGAAGGCGCCACCGCGCGCAGCCCGCACCGGATGGACGTGCGCACCCGCGCCGACGGTGTCGTCGTCATCGACGACGCCTACAACGCGAGCCCGGACTCGATGCTCGCCGGGTTGCGCGCGCTGGTGCGCATGCAGGCAACCGGCCGGCGCTGGGCGGTGCTCGGCGCGATGCGCGAGCTCGGTGCCGAGACCGAGTCGGCGCACCGCGACATCGGCGTCGAGGCGGCGAGACTCGGCGTCGACCGGCTCGTCGTCGTCGGTCCGGACGCCGCGCCGATCGCGGACGGGTGGCCCGGAGAGGTGAGCGTTGTCGACGACGCGGACAGTGCCGCGGCGTTGGTCGCGGCTGAGTTGCACGGCGGCGACGTCGTACTTGTGAAGGCGTCCAACTCCGAACGGCTGTGGCGGGTAGCGGATCGGCTGGTCGAAGCATGAGAAACGTCCTGGTCGCCGCGCTCACGTCGCTGGTGCTGTCGCTGCTCGGTACGCCGTTCGCGATCCGGTTCTTCCGGAACCGCGGCTACGGCCAGCTGATCCGCGACGACGGGCCGACGACGCACCACACCAAGCGCGGTACGCCGACGATGGGCGGCACCGTCATCATCGCCGCGACCGTCATCGGCTACCTCGTCGCGCACGCGGTGTTCCTGCGCGGGTTCACCGCCTCGGGCATCCTCGTGCTCGCGTTGATGGCGGGCCTCGGCGCGGTCGGCTTCGTCGACGACTTCATCAAGATCCGCAAGCAGCGCAGCCTCGGCTTGACCGCGACCGCGAAGTTCGGCGGCCAGGCTCTCGTCGCGATCGCGTTCGGGATCGCGGCGACGAAGTTCACCAACGTGCACCATTTGTCGCCGGTCTCGTCGCACCTGTCGTTCGTCCGCGACTACGGGCTCGACTTCACCGCGGTCGGCTTCGTCGTATGGGCGTACCTCATGGTGACCGCGACGTCGAACGGCGTGAACCTGACCGACGGGCTCGACGGGCTCGCGACCGGCTCGGCCTGCATGGTCTTCGGCGCGTACGTCATCATCGCGTTCTGGCAGTTCGGCAACAGCTGCACGCTGCCCGGCAACAGCGTCGCGTCGAACTGTTACATGGTGCGCGACCCGCTCGACATCGCGATCATCTCGGCGGCCGCGATGGGGGCGTGCTTCGGCTTCCTTTGGTGGAACGCGTCACCGGCGCGGATCTTCATGGGCGACACCGGCTCGCTCGCACTCGGCGGTGCGCTCGCGGGCATCGCGATGACGACCCGGACCGAGCTGCTGCTGATCGTGCTCGGTGGCCTGTTCGTCGTCGAGACGGTGTCGGTGATCCTCCAGGTCGCGTTCTTCCGCGGCTTCAAACGGCGGCTGTTCAACATGGCGCCGGTGCACCACCACTTCGAGCTCGCCGGCTGGAACGAGAACACCGTCATCGTCCGGTTCTGGATCATCGCCGGGCTCGCCGTCGCCTTCGGCCTCGGCGTCTTCTACGCCGAGTTCCTCTCCCAGGGCTCGCTGAAATGACCGGCGACGGCGTCGCGGGCCGTCGCGTCGTCGTGGCCGGTGCCGGCGTGACCGGTCGCGCCGTCGCGCGCGTGCTGCGCGAGCGCGGCGCCGCTGTGCGCGTCGTCGACACCGCCGACGGCGAACGCCAGCAGGCCGCCGCGGCAACCCTCGCCGCGGACGGTGTCGAGGTGCGGCTCGGCGCGACCGTCGGGGACGTCGACGGCGCGGACCTCGTCGTCGCGTCGCCGGGCTGGCGGCTCGACCAACCGCTGCTCGCGGCCGCGCGCGCCAACGGCACCGAGGTCATCGGCGAGCCGGAACTCGCCTGGCGGTTGCGCGACCCCGGCGTGCCGTGGCTCGGCGTCACCGGCACCAACGGCAAGACCACGACGGTCGGGATGCTCGAGGCGGTCCTGCTCGCCGCCGGCCGCCGGACCGTCGCCGCCGGCAACGTCGGCCTGCCGCTCGTCGACGCGGTCACCACGACCCCGCCGTACGACGTGCTCGCGGTCGAGGTGTCCAGCCAGCAGCTCGCGTGGTCGCCGTCGCCGCGCTTCCACGCCGGTGCGCTGCTCAACCTCGCACCGGACCACCTCGACTGGCACGACACGATGGACGCGTACGTCGCGGCGAAGACGCGGGTCTGGACCGGCGCGACCGCGGTCGCAGTCGTCGACGACCCGCGGGTCGCCGCACTCGCGCCACCCGGCGCGCTGCGCGTCTCGCTCGTCGATGCGGACGCCGACTACGCCGGGGTCGGCGGCGTGCTGACCGCCGGGGGAGAGCCGGTCATGCGCGCGGACGAGTTGCGGGTCGGCGGCCCGCACAACGTGAGCAACGCGCTCGTCGCACTTGCACTCGCGCGCACCGTCGGCGTACCGCTCGACATCGCGGCCGGCGCGTTGCGCGAGTTCGCCCCCGGGCGGCACCGCAACGAGACCGTCGCCGAGGTCGGCGGCGTCCGTTACGTCGACGACAGCAAGGCCACCAACGCGCACGCGGCCGCGGCCAGCCTCGCCGCGTACCCCTCGGTCGTCTGGATCGCGGGCGGGCTGCTGAAGGGTGCCGACGTCGACGACGTCGTCGCCGCGAACGCCGGCCGGCTGCGCGGCGTCGTACTGCTCGGCCGCGACCGCGACGTGGTCGCCGACGCGCTCGCGCGACACGCGCCCGATGTGCCGGTCAGCGTCGTCACGACCACCGACACTGGAGCCATGTCCGAGGTCGTCCGCCGCGCCGCCGGCATGGCCCGGCCCGGCGACACGGTGCTGCTCGCACCGGCGGCGGCGAGCTGGGACATGTTCCGCGACTACGCCGAGCGCGGCGACCTGTTCGCCGCCGCCGCGCGCGCTCTCGACGGGGCGGCGCGCGCGTGACCACGACAACTGTCGGTGGCCGCGCGCGCCAGTCGCGGACCCGCCAGCTCACCGCGTCGTCCGCCCTGCGCGACTGGCTCGAACGGCCGCTGACGTCGTACTACCTGCTCCTCGGCAGCACCGGGTTGCTCGTCGCGCTCGGCCTGGTGATGGTGCTCAGCGCGTCGAGCGTCACGTCGTACGCATCGTCGGGGTCGTCGTTCACGATCGCGGAGAAGCAGGCGATGTGGGTCGCGATCGGCCTGCCCGCGCTGTGGGTCGGGATGCGGTTGCCGATCCGCTTCTACCGTTTCCTCGGCTACCCGTTGCTGTTCGGCTCGCTCGGGCTGCTCGTGCTGGTGCTCGTCCCGCACGTCGGCGTGCGCGTTGCCGGTGCGACCCGGTGGATCGCGCTGCCGGCCGGGCTGCAGGTGCAGCCGTCGGAGTTCGTGAAGCTCG
>JAVEEI010000011.1 GCA_030840525.1 Frankiaceae bacterium | reverse complement strand
CGACCGCGCGGTAGCGAACGCCGCGGGCGACCATAGCGTCGTCGAGACTCTTACAGACCGAGTAGCGATCCGACTCGGCAGGACGCCACGGTGGAAGGTCCTAATGTGGACGCTAGTCATCGAAGTTGCCGCGGTGCTAGTCGCCTGAATGCTGGGAGCAACGGCAACTGAGCTTCTTGCCTGCCGGACCCACCCTTATCGCACCGGTTGATCTCGTACGCGTTCGCGCTTCTTCGTCGCCAGAGGTCGCATTGTCAGACTAGGGTGCTGCACTATCTGCATGGACCTGGCTACGACCCTTGCAACAATTGTGCTGGCTATCGCCGCGTTGGGCAGTCTTGTTTTGACCTGCCGGGCCTTGCGTCTTACGCGGATCGACGTTCAGCAGTCTCGCTACGCGCGGATTGACGCCCGCAGCCCACGCGTCATCGTCCGTTCGACCGTTGAGCCGGTATTCCCCGCGTGCGGACTGCCGCGGGTAGTCACCGCCGTTGAAGCTAGGATTCCCGCCGGTACTCGTCTCGACATGCCCGGGAGCGCGGCTACTCAGCTTGGGCTGGCTTGCTACGTCGAGTTGTTCAACGAGGGATCGGCAACCGCCTTCATCGACCTGCCGCGCGGCGCCATTCGCGTGTCCGGCGACGGCATTCGGCCTGACGAAACGGACCCTGATCTGATGCGTTGGCGAGGTGGTCATCGTCTGAATACTCAGTTAGCGCCTGGCGAAGCGTGCTGGTTGCTCATGGAAGGTTGGCGGGATGCCGCCGACTGGGTCCGCCTATATCAGTTCTATTCGGGTGACATTTGGGAAGCGCCGTCCACCACCAGCGCAGCCGACGTCCCGGGACATCGTTTCGATCTTGATGTGAGGGATCAATTTGCCGAGGGAATCTGCGACTTGGTGACGGTCGACGTGCTCGGGTTACCGCTAACGCCGCTGCCGGGTGCTGATAGCTCGTGGCAGGTCACAGGGCCCGTATTCACACCGTTCACATCGCCCAAGACCGCCGTCCAAGTGCGGGAGACCCTGCGCGACTATCCGACCGACCGACGGCATTAGCGCCTTTCGAAGCCACCTCGGCCCCACGCCGACCGGTTCGCTCCTTATGGCACGCAATGCAGTGATCGCAGCTTTGGATACGCCCGCGCGATTGGCGCGAGCAGCACGGCGGCCTGCCACGCCGGACCTGACCGTACGCGCGTCTATCTAGATAGACCGTCGTCCAAGACGCGAGTCGAATCGTCGCCTCATCTGTCTCAGCGATTCGGTCTCGGCGTCATCCCTGACCTTTGAAAACTCTGGGCCAGTCGGGTAGCGGTACTTGTCCTCATCTCCGGGCACTGGAGGCGGCACCGGATTGGTGGTCGTAAAGAGCATGAGTTGCGCGACGCGTTCGCCGGGCGTGATCGCCATTGGCATCTCACCAAGATTCACTAGCTCAAGGGTCAGACACCCGGCAAAGTTTGGATGAACCTGAACGGCCGTAGCGCTAATCAAGCCGAGCCGACCGTAAGACGATCTGGTGATCACTTGCGCTGTAAGGTCTGCGGGCAAGACGATGTACTCGAGCGTCGCAGCGAGGACGAGTTGACCCGGATGTAGGTACAAGACGTCGCCCCAAGCGCGCTCGACCACTGTCTGCATCGATCGCGGGTCCTGCGCAGGGTCTACCGGATCAAATGCAGCGGCGGTTGACCTCTCGAACAGAATGAACTTGTTCCCGATGCGGAGATCAATACTTGCCCCTCGGATGCTGCCAGCAAGTAGCGGCGTCAGCACAAGTCGGTTTGCGCTGTGTGACTTGACACGCGCCCGAATGGCCTTCTCGGTGAGGGCACCACGAGTGTTCAACGCAGTTCCGCCACTCATCGCGCCAGCAGCGATGTCTCCACCCGCGTCGCGCCAATGGTGCATGAAATCAACGGTGTCTAGAGCCTTCAGCGCGAACCGATTGATCGGCTTCGGAACCCGACGGTGCGTTGCAAGCCAGGCCGCATTCACGATGTCTGCAGCGTCAACGGCGATCGCCGAGCCACCAACATGTACGACCTCCGCTCCCGGAATCCCCATCTCGAAGCGGGCAGCGAGTTCGTCAACGACGCTCGTTCGCCGCTGCGCCCGATAACTTGGCGCTTCGTCCCACTTAGCAACGGCGCGCTTAATCGCTGGCGCGAGCCCAGTAAGAACCTCGGACAGATATACCGCCCAGTCCGGCTGCGCGATCGTCCCGCCCAAGTTCCTAAGTGGGCTCACTATCTGTTGCTCGACTGAATTAAGGCGCCCGCCGAGCCACTTGAACATGAGCTCAGTTCGAAGGACGCCCGGCGGATGTGAAGGTCCAATCTGAGATGACGCTCCAACAGATGCGAGAAACTCCGTCAACGCAGCCACGCCGGCCGGCCCGTACCTATGTACTGCGTACGCGTCGCAGACAAGTTCATTTAGCCATCGAACGGCAATCTGCTCCAGGGTTCGGAGACGAAGCGAGGGGTCGGCGAGTGCAGCAGGAAGATCGCCCTTAGTGAGCGAGAGTCGTTTGCGATCGAGGGCCTTGTCGAGGCCGACAGCTACAAAGACATCTTGAAGTACATGCAAATAGTGCGCGAGTTCATGCCCGCTCACTACGGGCTGCCAAAGCGCACGCGTCCCCTCAAGTTCGGGAACCCCGATGAGAACGAGTTGTAGCGTGTCTAGCGGTGCACGAAGATCCCGATCAACCTGCAGGAACCGAAATAGTTCCTCGCGGAGGTCGGCCACGAACGTCGCGTAGTTGCCGGGTGGTCCGAGCGTTAGGACTGCTTCGCGATCGGTGGCACCGCGCGCGGTGCAATCTCGCTCGACGCTCGACGTCAGCGCACGCGGCACGACGTCGTGGCCCCGAGAGAACCAGGTGTCATAGAGGTCGACACGCGCTCGCAAGTGCTCGTTCAGCGCGCGCATCGCAGCCGCACGAAGGGCATCGTTTGGCGCGTCCATCCAACTGACATCAGTTTGACGAACGAGCGCGCGAGCGTACGCCGCGAAGAGTTCGAGAGCGTGCGCTACTCCCGGGCCTGACTGCCCCGCCTGCGCCAACGACCGCTCAACTTGATCTTGAAACGCCTCCGCTCTCTCGATGACGCTGATGCGCCACCGCTCGGCGAGCGTGGGTGTCACGCCGAGGGGCCTGTCGTACCCTCCGGGACGCCCTCAAGAAGTTCCCCGGACCGGCCGAGTCCGCGAGACACGAGCTCGCTCACGGCGAGGAACAGCTTTGCGACCCGGGCGACGTCCCGACTAGCCACCCGTCGCCCGCCGGCCATCTTCTCCAGGGTGTCAGCCAACGCGTCGAGATGCGACGCCGCGTCGTCGTCCGGTGGGGAGACAGTCTGCTTAAGGCGCAGCGCCGTCAGGGTCACGCCGGCGACCGCGTATGCCGTTTCGTCGTTCAGGTCGGGTGCTGCCTCACCCCGCAGCACCCTCGCCTCTTCTCGAAGGTCGGCGGCGACGGTTCTCAGCGCGTCGCGGTCGCGTTCGTTCAACGTGTCGTTGATTCGCGCGCGCTCTGCCGCGGCAGCGACTCGCACAGACAGGAGTCCGACAGCAGACGTGTTCATACGGAACTCGATGCCGCCGTCCCACGCCCGCATCGTGTTGCGCTGCATGCCCGAGCATTGCGTCGTCATGGCCGGCACCGTCTCTTCTCGCGTCGAACGTATCTGACCGGCACGCCCTCCGACAGGGCTGGACGGGCGTACCATACTCGAACATATGTTCGACCAACGACAAGTCCGTGTGATCGGGCGCCGAGCAAGCGCTACCATGCCTCCAGACTCTAGAACCTAGAAACTGGTTTTCAGTGGATAACGCGGCGTGGCGCGAGGCTAAAGATGCCATCAAGCATCTGTTCGGGCGGCCGCTCCGAGTGCTGCTGGCGGCGTGGCTTGCTGACTTCGGTGACGACCCTGTCTACCTACAACAGGTGCAGGCCGCGCTGTTGCCGTTCGGTGAAGCGCCGAGCGGCGTCTCTAACGAATTGCGTGAGTTCGTCAGGCAGGAGATGCTTCACGAAATCCACGACGGCCGGCGCGTGTACTTCGTCCGCCGCGAGTCACCACTATGGGCCGCGTACGGCGCGATCGTCGCGGCGTATGGCCTCCTCGGCTCCGATGCCGGCGACACGTCGGCGGAAGAACCAGCGCGCACATAGCCTGGGCCGCTTCTAGTCCAGCTGCGTCAAGGATCTCTAGAGCCGTGCGGTTCGGCCGGTGCTACACCCTGCCAGTTACTGTCAGAGGCCGCTCGTACCATCGACTTATGGCTCGATGCACTGCGCCTGTAAGAGGGCATCGCACCGCAAGCGCCGCCGCAGACTGCCCCGCGTGCGGTGGTCGCGGTCGATATTACGGGTCGTCCTCATATAACTACTCGCCCTATGGATCGTCCTCGTATTCTTCCGCTCCGTCGTATCAGACCACGGCGTCGTCCGGTGGCGGGTCATCCAGCGGTCGAAGGTCGCGTCGACTGCGCGGCGGCCGGTCCGTGGCATATTCGCCTACCGAATGGCGCACGATCGAACCGGCGGCCCGCGAAGCCGAGAAGCAGGCGGTGGCCCACCCAGAGAGGCGCGACCTGTTCCTGTGCCACGCCTGGGCCGACCGAGAAGACTCCGCGAAGGACTTGTGCGACGAGCTCGAATCAGCCAATGCGTCAGTGTGGTTCAGCGAGAAGGACGTCGGACTCGGCACGTCGTTACTGCGTGAGATTGATAAGGGGCTGAGGAACTCGCGGATCGGCATCGTGCTAGTAACACCTGCGCTGCTGAAAAGCATCGAAGAAGACGGCATCGCCGAGAAGGAGCTGTCGGCATTGCTCGCGACCGACCGAGTGATCCCGGTCGCGCACGGCACCACGTTCGAGGCCCTGCGGGAAGTCAGCCCGTTGCTCGCCGCGCGTTCTGGGCTGAGCACCGACGGGTCTTCACTACGGGAAGTGGCGACGAAGGTGGCGGCCGCAGCGGCGGCACTAGGAGAAGTCGTCTAAGGCACAATTTCCCGCGAAGTCTTGGCTAGTCCCTGTCGACTGCGGCTCCCTTTCCCGACATGTTTCGCGCGAACTCGGAGAGTCGAGCCAAGTGTTTTACGACCGGGTCTGAGACACCGACCCGATGCAAGACTCTTGGTTCGCGCCCCGCCGTCCAAGAATCCGTCTTCAGAGCGCGGGTCGCATCATTGATCGGCGCATTCGAGGAGCCGGGCCACGGCTCGTAGGTCACGTGTGAGGCGGGTGGCGATCGAGTCAAACGCGGGCACGTTCGCCAGCCCGGAGATCCCGAGCGCGGCCGCAGCCGTGTCCTTCTTGGACCCCGCGAGGTGCGCGACGCCACCCTTAGAACGGAAGGCTTGTAGCTCGCGCAGCGTCGCCGTGACGTCGTTCTCGTCGCCGAGTTCCTCGCAGAGCTTCTGCAGAAGCCGCAGCGACTGGTCGCCCCGCTCGCGGTTCTTCGGTCGGGATTTGAGCGGTGCTGGATCGATGCCGTCGACCAGAACCTTCGTCATAGTCAGCAGACGCTGCCCGAGCGCGGTGGGATCGTCCGTCAGCGGAGCGAGCAGGGAGTTCCACTGTGCGTTGATCTCACCAACCAGCGGCTTCCACAGCGGAGCGCCAAGCACCTTCGCTGCGATCTCGTTCGCCCCCTCGCGCGCACTTCGTAGATCGCCGGCCACGTCGGTGGAGGACGCCCACTGGTTGAGGAAGTCGCGGCGAAAGCGCCCTTCGTCCATGGTCCCCTCAGGCGGCACGTTGTAGCTGCGCCAGTGCCCCCAGTCGTCGGCGGGGAGATCGCGGCCAATGTCGCCGAGGTACACCTCGACCAACCCAGCGCTGTTGAACGAAATGTCGACCCCCCACAGGTTCAGACACTCGAGCCGCGTGGTCGTCAACCGGTAGCGCGTGGGCTCGGCATCGTAAGGCTGCAACACCTCGCGCTTGAAGTAGACCGGCGTCAGGTAGTGCAGCCGACCGTCCTTGACGAAGTAGTTGCCTAGCTGGTCAGGATCGCAAGTGTGTGTGAGCAGCGCACCCGTCGTCGCGTCTACTCCGTACACGAACTCCGGATAGACATCGGGTAGGTGTGACCGAGCCTCCACACGGGGCAGTCGCGCGTTGCGCTGACCGCCTATGGCCCACTGGCCGCACAGGCGCGAGAAGGACTCCTCCCTGGCGACGATGTGGTCAGTGACGGCGTAGAAGGCAAAGTGGGCCCAGTCGTTATGCAGTTCGTCATCGATCCGATCGAACTCGGTGGGTTCGATCCGCGTCACTACATCGGCCTGCACGATCGCCGAGCGGCCGCATGCGGCGAGAAACTGCCGGAGTTCCAACGCACGCACCCGCACCTGCCACCCGTCTTCGTCGAGCGAGTAACGGATCAGCTCTTGGTTGCGCCCGGCCCAGTTGAGATAGTCCCAGCCGTCCGCCACCGGGAAGGCGTCGTAGTACCAGATGAACGGCTGTGCGACTTCCACCGCGGGAAGCGGGGCGCCCATCGGCGTACGGACCTGCAGCAGGAACTCGGTCTTCACGCCCCCGTGCCGCGGGTCTTCAACGACTAGTCCGTTCTCGAACCTGCCGTCGTCCCACAGGCCGACGTCGCCGACGCCACGCCCGACCCACTCCCAGCCCAGGAGCGCGACCTCGACGTCCCCCGGCATCACCATCACGGTGTGGAAGCCCCGGCTCCCAGCATCAGACGAGGCGTGCTCCTCAAGAGTGATCCACTCGATCGGGTACCGCTGGATGGCGCGGAGCACAGGACGCGGCCAGAGCGCCTCCGGCACGCCGGGCGGCTGCGTCCAGGCCCCATCGAGCGTGTCGCCGCGCGGCGGCTCGATGTAGCCGGGCACCGTCGGGATGGTCACAGCGCCAACGTAGAGGCGGAAGCAAGCCTGTTTCGCGTGTTCGCCCACCTCGCCGCGCCGTTTTGGCGACCTGACGTCATTGGTGGCGGAGCCGATCCGAGGCCAGGGCGCCAGCGGACGAACACGACTGTCATTACCGGCACGCTCCTGGGTTTGGAGTGCGGGGCCGACACCCCGACCGGAAGCGGCGCGGAGGCTGAGAGCGCCGTGGGCCGCGCGTAAGCGGGCAGGGCTCGTCCCTGCCCGCTCTTCCTGGCCGGAGGGGCTGCAGAGGCTCCGGGGTCAAGGGCCGCCGAAGGCGGTCGCGCAGCGACGCGAGCGAAGCGAGCGCCCTTGACGCTGGAGGGGCGGCCCCGCAAAATGCGCGGCCCGCGGCGCTCGACCACACCGGATTAGCCAAGCCGTCGCGCCGCACGCATGGCGCGCTTATGCCCGGACCCACTCGGCCCACGCGTCGTCCACAGACCCCCCACGCCCTCTTGCGGGTGCGTCGCGCACGTGGCTGGACTGTATATATGTTAAAAGTCTGTCGATATATGTTAAAAGTCTGTCGGCGGCTCGACGTTATCGAGACGCGCCATCACCTGGCTCGGCTTGGCGTCGACGGCGAGGCTGAGACGCACGATGAGGCCAAGCGTGGCGTTGTGCCTGCCGGTCTCGATCTGCGACAGGTAGCCGACGCTGATGCCAGCCCGCTCGGCAACAGCCACCTGCGTAAGCCCATTCCGGCGGCGCAGCTGCTTCAGCCACGCGCCGAACAAGCGCCGTACGCGCTGGTCCCATTCGTCGTCCGGCACGGCCGGATCGTACGGAGGTCACCGCTGGTGACGCCCGCTCGGTATCCATCCATCAACTTTCGGGAGAACGCATGACCGACATCAGTCTCGACGAAAACGGCGGCAGATTCCTCGTGCTGAGGGTTGCCACAGGTGCGGACACGTCCGGCGTGGCATCGGCCGGCGAGCGGTGGTGTGCCCACGTCTGCGAGCTGACGAGCCCGCTGGCGGGTCTGCACGCGTACGGCGCATCCCTCGACGAGGCAAGCGACGCGGTCGCCGTCCTGGCATGGAGGGCCGTGACGAACGGCGAGCTGGAACCGTTCGGCTACACCGCCCTCAACCTCGCGGGCGTGCACATCGCGCCGGCAAGCACGAGGACCTACGACGCCGAGTGGCTCACCGCCGCAGTCGACGATCCACACGGCGCAGGAGTAGTCGGTTGACCATCACCGCGCCTCCGCGCCGGCCGAAGCCCGCGTCGGCACGAGTTGGCGCATGGGCGAAGCAGGCGGACTGCATCGGTCGCCCGGAAGCGTTCGACGACCTTCGACGTACGGGCGAGGCTGTCCGCAAGTGCGCGACGTGCCCGGTGCTTCGCGACTGCCGCGAGTGGGCGCTGCGCAACGCGGTCTACGGCGTCGCCGGCGGCATGACACCCTCGGCGCGCGCACAGTGGCGTCGCGCCCATCGGGTACCGGAGCCCGTGGTTACTCTCGCCGACTTCCTGCCCCCTCGAAATCGCCGTCGCCGATCAGGGACGCGGCCTCGGCCGCTCCGACGTGATCATGCGCGCCATCGCCCAACGCGCCGCCGAGGGGCAGACGGCGCGAGACATCGCGGACGAGCTCGGGGTCACGACGCGCACGATTGAGCGACTCATGGCGGCATCTACGTTGGGCGCATCGCATGAAGGCTCTAGCTCCTGACCTCGACCGTGCCGCCCGTCCTCCGTCCGCTCGAACTCACCCCGCCTCTGTCCCGACCGATCACATCCCTTCGCCCTCTGCCCCTCTCGTTGTTGGTCTTTTCTCCTCTTCTCCTCTGTTCGTGATCTTGCCGCTTCCCGCTGTCCGCTCCACCCCGCTGACCTGCCCACTCCTCCACCAAGTACGTGTCGAGGGAGTGCTACTTGTTAGGGGGTGCGGAGCGGCGATGCGGAGCAGCCCCGAACAAGTAGCACGACCGATCCAACCCGAGGCATAACCGCAGGTCAGCGGGGTGGAGCGGACATTCGCCGAGGTCTCGCCAGGGTCCCGCCTCCACCCCCGCCTCCGCGCCGGGATGGAAGCGCCACCCTTGGCCGGCAATTCGAGGCGCAACCGCGGGCCGCGGCGACGGCCCGGGGTTACGAAAACTTCACGGCGATCTCACGGACGCCGTGACGCCGTGATGACACCTTCGTGAAGTCGCGATTCGACTATCACCGGATGAAAGCCAACCCGGACGACACCGCGGCGCTTCCGCCCGTCCTCGACGTACCAACCGCCGGGCGGTTGCTCGGCCTCGGACGGTCCGCCGCATACGACCTTGTCACGGCGGGACGATGGCCGACGCCAGTCCTGCGGCTCGGCAGACGGCTGCGAATTCCAACCGCTCCGCTGCTCACACTTCTCGGGCTGGGCCCTGGTCCGCTGTCGCAGTCTGGTGGCATCGTATGCAAGTCACCAACTGCCCCGGCGGCCTTCTCGGAATCCCGAGAGGACCGATCATGAGAAACGAGACCGGCGTGTACCAGCGGCACACGAGACGTTGCCCGTCAGAGGCGGGCGCTCGTGGCTACGCGAAGCACAAGTGCACCGGCACGTGGACCTACGTCATCGACGTAGGCCGGGACAGCAACAACAACCGCGTACAGGAAAAGAAGGGAGGCTTTCAGAAGAAGGAGGACGCCCGGACCGCACGGGCAGACCGGCTCCGTGAACTTCGCGGCCGCACTGCCGACGCCTACAGCATCACGGTGGGCGAGTACCTCGAGTTGTGGCTGTCGCGCAAGCGTGGGCTCCGCGAGTCGACGCGGCGGTGCTACCAGGCCCACATCGACGACTACCTCGCGCCGCGCTCGGCGCGCTGCGGTTGGTCGATCTGGAACGGCGGCCTGACCACATCGAGGACTTCTTCACCGACCTCACCGTCGGCGTGAAAGGCAAGCGGTTGTCGCCGGCATCCATCCGGCGGATCTACGGCACGCTTCGCGGCGCGCTGAACACCGCGGTGAAGAAGAAGCTGCTCGCGTACAACCCCGCGCTCTCCGTCGAACTGCCCGCGACCGAGGCGAGCAAGGCGAGGGTGTGGGACGCCGAGCAGGCGGGACGCTTCCTCGACTTCGTCAAGGACGACCGGCTCTACGCGCTGTATCTCCTCGTCATCATGGCGGGGCTACGGCGCGGCGAGGCGGTCGGCCTGCGATGGGAGGACGTCCAGCTCGACACCGGCTACCTGCGCATCGCGCAACAGGTAGTCGAGGTCGCCGGCAAGGTGTACGTCGGACCGCCGAAGACCAAGGCCGGGGAACGCGCGGTGGCGCTCGACCCGGACACGGTCGCCGTACTGCGGGCGCACCGGGCCGCGCAGATGCGGGAGCGGCTGGCGTGGGGCGAGGCGTGGACCGACACGGGACTCGTGTTCACCCGCGAGGACGGGCAGATGCTCCAGCCCGCGGCAGTCACGATCCGATTCCGCGCGACCGCGACGAAGGCCGGGGTACCGGTGATCCGATTCCACGACCTGCGGCACACCTGCGCGACGCTGGCGCTCGCGGCCGACGTACCGATGAAGGTGGTCAGCGACCGGCTCGGGCACTCGACGATGGCGATCACGGCGAACCTCTACACGGCGGTCCTGCCGGCCGTCGCGAGGGAGGCCGCGCTACGCGTCGCGAACGTCGTGCCGCACATGCGAGAGGGGGCCGGCGAGCATGTGACCGCAGTGTGACCGCGCAAGGCCCTTAGCGGGCACCGCCCAGCAACGAAGAAACACAAAACCGCAGGTCAGCGGAGGGCGTGGGATTCGAACCCACGATGACGCTTCCGCGCCATAGCGGTTTTCAAGACCGCCGCCATCGGCCGCTAGGCGAGCCCTCCTGGCCCAGGAATTGTCGCAGTTCACTGCCCGGACCGCGTAGCGTCCCGGCGCCCCTCGTCGTGCTGCAGCAAACCACGCAATGCGTTTTGCGTCACGGCGGGATCCGTGAATCGCCTCGCGCATGCCGCCACCAAGGCCGGGACCAAGGCGGGCACAAAAGCTGCCGAACCTCCCTTGCGCGCCCAAACCGGTTGGCTAATGCTCATGGTGCGCCGCGCCCGCGGCCACCCAGCGACCGGAGGTACGGAATGCCGAAACTGATGAAATTGCTCGTGACGACCGTGACGATGATCGGCTGCCTGGGCCTGGCCGTGCCAGCCTCCGCGGCCGCCGCAGCAGACCCTGTATGCGACCCACTCGGCGCGCCGTCCATGCCACTGTTCGTGCTCGCGACGTACAACATGCCGAAGCCAGGACTCAATGTCGACTGGGGCGCACCTCAACCGTGCCCGGGCATCGGCGGGACGCTGCAGTACGACATCTTCATCACCATCGCCGGAACCAACGTGAAGATTGATCACTTCTACGACACCGGTCAGCCTGTCTATTCGCAGATATACTCCGACTTCGTCTTCAAGTGCGGCCAATCGACGGCAGAGGTGACTGTGTACGCATGGTCACGCGGCGATGCGACGCACTCGTCTCAACGGAGTTCCGGGACGACCACCGAGGTCGCAAATACCGGCCTCGGGATTTGTTAGACACCGCGACTCGACCGCTTAGCCAGGTGGTTTCGTAGTTCAGCCCGTGGATCGGCGTGGGTCCGGGAACGCCAACCGCCGTCGTCCGCCGGGCCACGGAATCTGCAAGCGGCACGGCATGGCGCGTCCGGTCGGG
>JAVEEI010000010.1 GCA_030840525.1 Frankiaceae bacterium | reverse complement strand
GGCCGGCAGCCGTCGACGCCGGGTGCACTACGGTTCGGTCGTGCGAAGTGAATCAGGTTTCGAGATCGAGCCGGTCTACTCCGCCGCTGCTCTCGACAACTGGGACCCGGCCACCGCGCTCGGTGAGCCCGGTGAATACCCGTACACCCGCGGGGTCTACCCGTCGATGTACACCGGCCGGCCATGGACGATCCGGCAGTACGCCGGGTTCGGCACCGCGCACGAGTCCAACCGCCGCTATCACCAGCTAGTCGCGAACGGCTCGACCGGTTTGTCGGTCGCCTTCGACCTGCCCACCCAGATGGGGTACGACTCCGACGACGAGATCGCGCACGGCGAGGTCGGCAAGGTCGGGGTCGCGATCGACTCGGTCGACGACATGCGCACCCTCTTCGACGGGATCCCGCTCGATCAGGTCTCGACGTCGATGACGATCAACGCGCCCGCGGCGCTGCTGCTGTTGCTTTACGAGTTGGTCGGCGAGGAGCACGGCGTCGCGGCGAGCGCGCTGACCGGCACGATCCAGAATGACATCCTCAAGGAGTACATCGCCCGCGGCACGTACATCTTCCCGCCGCAGCCGTCGCTGCGGCTCGTCACCGACGTGTTCCGCTACTGCCGCACCGAGATCCCGAAGTGGAACACGATCTCCATCTCCGGCTACCACATGGCGGAGGCCGGCGCGACGCCCGCGCAGGAGATCGCGTTCACCATCGCCGACGGCATCGAGTACGTCCGCGCGGCCGTCGCGACCGGCCAGGACGTCGACGAGTTCGCGCCCCGGCTCGCGTTCTTCTTCGTCGCGCGGACGACGCTGCTCGAGGAGGTCGCGAAGTTCCGGGCGGCGCGGCGGATCTGGGCGCAGGTCATGCGCGACGAGTTCGGTGCGAAGAACCCGAAGTCGCAGATGCTGCGGTTCCACACGCAGACGGCGGGCGTGCAACTGACGGCGCAGCAGCCCGAGGTCAACCTGATCCGGGTGACGACCCAGGCAATCGCGGCAATCCTCGGCGGCACCCAGTCGCTGCACACCAACTCCTTCGACGAGGCGATCGCGCTCCCCACCGAGAAGGCGGCGCGGCTCGCCGTACGTACTCAGCAAGTGCTCGCGCACGAGACCGACCTGACCGCGACCGTCGACCCGTTCGCCGGGTCGTACGCCGTCGAGTCGATGACCGACGACATGGAGGCGGCGGCGCGCGAGCTGATGGCGAAGGTCGAGGACATGGGCGGCGCGGTCGCGGCGATCGAGCGCGGCTTCCAGAAGTCCGAGATCGAGCAGGCGGCGTACCGGACGGCGCAACAGATCGAGAGCGGCGAGCGGGTCGTCGTCGGCCTCAACCGCTACGTCACACCCGCGGACGAACGCTACGAGCCGCTGCGGGTCGACCCGGCGATCGAGGAGGAGCAGGCGAAGCGGCTGGCGCAGCTGCGTGCCGACCGCTCCGCCGACGACGTACGCCGTGGCCTCGACGCGCTGAAGCTCGCCGCCGAGGGTGCGGACAACGTGCTCTACCCGATGCGCGCGGCGCTGGCCGCGCGGGCGACGGTCGGCGAGGTCTGCCACGCGCTGCGCGACGTATGGGGCGTCTACACCCCGCGCGACGCCATCTGAGGCGGCTGCGGCGCTAGTGACGCCAGGTGAACATCGGTCAACACAGTGTGTCGCCGTTTGACGCATTCCGTTTCGTCCGGTTGCGTAGGACCGTGCTGGTTCTCGTCTTCCTCGTTGCCATCGTCGCGATCCTGCTCGGCTCGGGGGTCGTCGCGATCAGCCGGAGCCGGCAGTTCAACGACGTCGAACGCTTCCACCGCGCTCGCGGCATCACGACCGGGTGGGCGCGGGCCGGCATGACCCGGCCGGTCGTCGGCGAGCAGCGGTCGCCGCGCGAGGAGCGCGAGCGCTCCGACGCGTGAGGTTGGCGCCTGAGGCCTGACCGAAGCCCTGCGTGGGTAGCCTTCCGGGCGTGCAGATCCCGTTTACGTCGTCGCCGCGGTCCAGCCTCGGCGTCGAGTGGGAGCTCGAGCTCGTCGACCTCGAGAGCCGCCAGCTCGCCAGCGGGCGCGCGGCGAGCGAGATCCTCGCCGAGCTCGGCGCGCCGCACGGCGGCGAGCACCCGAAGGCCAAGCACGAGCTGCTCGAGTCGTGCATCGAGGTCATCACCGGTGTCTGTACGACCGCCGACGAAGCCGTCGGCGACCTCGCCGCGACCGTCGAGGAGGTCCGCGTCGCGGCCGAGCGCCGCGGCCTCGGGCTGATGTGCTCGGGCACCCACCCGTTCACCGACTGGGCCACGCAGGAGATCAGCCCGAACCCGCGGTACGCCAAGCTGATCGAGGACATGCAGTGGCTGGCCCGCCGGCTGCAGATCTTCGGCGTTCACGTCCATGTCGGCGTGCGCTCGCCGGACAAGGCCATCCCGATCGTCAACGCGCTCACGGCGTACATCCCGCACTTCCTCGCGCTCTCGGCGTCGTCGCCGTACTGGATGGGCACCGACACCGGGCTCGCGTCCGCGCGGAGCAAGGTGTTCGAAGGGCTGCCGACCGCGGGCCTGCCCTACCAGCTCTCCGGCTGGGACGACTTCGAGCAGTTCATGGAGACGCTGATCTCCGCGCAGACCATCTCGACGATCCGCGAGGTGTGGTGGGACGTGCGGCCGCACCCGCACTTCGGCACCGTCGAGCTGCGCATCTGCGACGGGCTGCCGACGCTGTACGAGATCGGGTGGGCGGCGGCGCTGTCGCAGTGCCTCGTCGAGCTGTTCAACGGCCAGCTCGACAAGGGCTACACGTTGCCGATGCCCAAAGGCTGGACGGTGCGGGAGAACAAGTGGCGCGCCGCGCGATACGGCGTCGACGCCGAGATCATCGTCGACGAGACCGGCCGGACGGCACCGCTGCGGGACGCGCTCGGCGAGCTGGTGCACGACCTCACGCCGATCGCCGAACGCCTCGGCTGCACCGAACAACTGTGCCGGATCAACGAGATTCTCGGCATCGGCCCGTCGTACGCGCGGCAGCGCGCGGTCGCGGCCGCGCACGGCGGCGACCTCGTCGCGGTCGTCGACGCGCTGATGGCGGAGATGCGCAGCAACGCACCGATGCGCCCGACCCCGATGCGCCCGGTCGCCGCGACGTGACGCTGCCCGAGTTCCTCGCCGAGCAGCACGGTCGCCTGGTCGAGTTCCGCCGCGACCTGCACGCGCACCCCGAGCTCGGCCGGCACGAGTTCCGCACCACCGAGCGCGTCGTGACGGCGCTGACGGCGGCGGGGCTGCGGCCGCGGGTGCTGCCCGGCGGCACCGGCGCGCTCTGCGACATCGGGCCGGTGCCTGCGACCGTCGGGTTGCGCGCCGACCTCGACGCGCTGCCGGTCGCCGACGGCAAGGACGTCGCGTACCGGTCGACGCTCGACGACGTGTGCCATGCCTGCGGGCACGACGTGCACGTGACCTGCGTCGTCGGCGCCGGGCTGTATCTCGCCGGGCTGGCCGCGCGCGGCGAGGTGCCGGCCGGCGTCCGGCTCGTCTTCCAGCCGGCCGAGGAAGTGATGCCCGGCGGCGCGCTCGACGTGATCGCGGCCGGCGGCCTCGACGGGCTGGAACGCATGTACGCCGTGCACTGCGATCCCGCCATCGACGTCGGGCGGATCGGCCTGCGCAGCGGCCCGGTGACGTCCGCCACCGACCACGTCGAGGTACGGCTCACCGGTGCCGGCGGCCACACCGCGCGACCGCAGCTCACCTCGGATCTCGTTGCGGCACTAGGGGATTTGCTTACGTCGGTGCCGGCGATCCTCGCCCGCCGGGTCGACCCGCGGGCCGGCGTGAACCTCGTCTGGGGCGAGGCGCACGCGGGCACCGCGGCGAACGTCATCCCGCGCGAGGGCGTCGCCGCCGGCACGTTGCGCATGCTCGACCGCGACGTCTGGGAGACGGTCCCGCCGCTGCTGGCCGAGGTCGTCGCGGCTGTCGTCTCGCCGTACGGCGTGCAGGCCGAGGTCATGCACACGCGCGGCGTACCGCCGGTCGTGAACGACCCGGTCGCGGTCGCGGCGCTGACCCGCGCGGCCGCGGCGTACGTCGGCGCGGACAGCGTGTGCGGGACCGAGCAGAGCCTCGGCGGCGAGGACTTCGGGTGGTACCTCGAGAAGGTGCCGGGCGCGCTGGCCCGGCTCGGCGTGCGGCCGGCCGGCACGGTCGGCGCGGCCGACCTGCACCATCCCGAGTTCGACGTCGACGAGGGCGCGATCGACGTGGGGGTGGCGTTGCTCGCGGGCGTCGCCCTCGCCGGCAGCTAGCCGAAGCGTGCGCAGCCGGGTGCGCTATGGCGCACCGGATCGCGCACGCTTGCCCTGCGGCCGCGGGTGGCGGCGGCGTGCGGTTACGGGCGGCGGGCGGGGTGGGTGGTGTTCTCCGGCTGGGCTTCGGCGTGCTCCTGCTCGAGCCGGCGCCGCTCCTCCTGCCGCCGCTCGTACGGGTCGACCGGGAGCGTCGCGTCGGCGCGGGCGGCGTCGCGGGTCCGCTTGGCCGCGGTCGCGATCCAGATCAGCGCGAGGACGAGCAGCGCGACCACCGGCACGATCAGTGCAGCACCCATGACGCCGTCCTACCCGGCGCACCGGCGCCGTGAACGCGCCGGAATTGTCGCGTTGCCGTCATCTGCACGGCCATCGCTTTGCCCCGGAATGCCGGCAGATGAAGGGTGGCCTCGTACGGACAGCGGAACGACCGAGGGGAGCATTCGATGGGGTTGGGACAGTGGGCGGAGGACTTCAATCCGCCGATGCCGGGGTGGGAGATCGTCGGCGGCGCCGGTTTTGACCTGGGTGACAAGTTTTCCCGGCCGGGGAAGCCCGGCAACGGCTGGGTCCGGGCGACGCAGGGCTGGAACGCGCTCCAGACCTGGGTCTCGGTGCCGGCGAACACCGACATCGCCGTCGACGCGTGGCTGCGCTGGGCGCCCGCCCTCACCGGCGGCTACATGTCGGTGCGCGGCGACGACAACGGCACGCCGGGGCCGGTGATCACGGAGCTGCGCCTCGCCGGCAACCAGCCGCTGCCGAAAGACAACGAGGCCGGCTACTTCGAGTACCAGTTCCACTTCAACTCGGGGCCGCACTCGCGGGTGCTGTTCTACGTGGGCCTCTGGGGCAACGGCGAGGACGCGTGGATCCAGATCGACAACGCCGTCGTGCAGTGGAACACGCCGTACTGAGGTAGCAGCCGGGGTAGCCGGCAACCCGACCCGCGGGGGAGCGGCCGATAGCGGGCCGCGCCCCCGCGGGTTAGGGTGCTCGCGATTCCCGTGGACGTGCTGATGCTGGTGTGGACCGACGTGTCCACGGACGCCCGCGTCCAGCGGGAGGCGACCACGCTGGCCGAGGCCGGGCACCGCGTGCACGTCATCGGCCGGGCCGTCGCGGCCGGCTACGTCCCGCCGGCCGGCGTCACCGTCGAGTCCGCCGGGGTCGCGCCGACCGGGGTCGGCCGGCGACGGAAGCTCCCCGCCCCGCTGCGGCTGGCCCGCTGGGTCCTGCTGCCGCAGCACGTCAACCGCGCGCTGCGCCGCTGGGTCGCCCAGGCCGAGCCGCTCGCCCGCGCCCGAAGCTTCGACGTCGTCCACGCGCACGACTTCACCGCACTACCGCTCGGCGCCCGGCTCGCCCGCGAGCGGGGCGTGCCGCTGGTGTACGACGCACACGAGTTCTGGCCGGGGCGCGACCGGCACGGCCGGCCCACGCCGTACCAGAACCGGCGGGAGAAGCGCACCGAGAAGTCGCTCGGCTCGAACGCCACCGAGGTCATCACCGTAGGCCCGGAATTGGCGGAATTGCTGGAAAAACACTTCGGCTGGACGAACGTGACCGTCGTCCGCAACACGTTCTCGATGACCGACGCGCGGCAGCCCCCGGCCGCGCCGAAAGCCGCCGTGTACGCCGGGCGGATCGGCCCGGGTCGCGACCTCGAAAGCGTCGTCGCGGCCGCCCCAGCGATTGCGCCGCTGCGCATGATCCTCGTCGGTCCGGCCGACGGCGGCTACCTCGCCGCGCTGCCGACCGGCGGCGTCGACGTCCTCGACGCGCTGCCGCTCGACGACGCTGTGACGCTGCTCGCGGAGAGCGGGATCGCGCTGGTGACGCTGTCCGACAAGTGGCTGAACAACCGGATCGGCATGCCGAACAAGCTGTTCATGGCGGTCCGCGCCGGGGTGCCGGTCGTCGCGTCCGACCTGCCCGCGCTGCGCCGCCTCGTCACCGAGCACGGCATCGGCCGGCTCTACCGGCCCGGCGACCCGGCCTCGCTCGCGGCCGCCGTCCGCGAGGTGCAGGCGTCGTACGGCGAGCTGACCACGGCGGTCGCGCGGGCCCGCGCCGAGCTGTCGTGGGAGCGCGACGCGGCGGCGCTGCTGGGCGTCTACGCGCGGCTCGCCGCCACGACCGACCGGTAAGATCGACGGCGATGAACGCCCTGGTGCTTCAGCTTGGCGGCCTGCGCCCGGGCGTCGCGTTCCCCGACGTCGAGTGGCTCGCCATCAACGGCTGGACGGTCACGCTTGTCGTCTCGCTGCTCCCCGACGGCGCCCAGGTCCCGGCCGGGGTCGAGGTCGTCGAGGTCGGCGACCTCGAGCAGGTCGCGGCGCTGTGGCGGGCCGAGCGGTTCTTCGTCCTGGCCGCACCGAGCGGCGCGATGCGCAAGCTGCGGTCGACCGTCACCAAGCTCGGCGGCATCCGCGGGCTCGGCCGGCCGGCCCGCAAGATCGCCGGTGTCGTGATCGCTCTGCACGCGTTCCAGTACCGCGCGTCCCGCGGGCTGCACCACCGCTGGATGGCCGGCCCCTACCGCGTGCTCCGGCCGCTGTGGCTGTGGCGGCTGCTGCGGCGTTCCGCACTGGAGGAGTTGTTGCGTTGCAACCCCGATCTCGTCGTGTGCGCCGACCGCGACGCCGTCTCGACCGCCTGGCACATCGCCCGGCGCTACCCGAACGTCGAGGTGACGTACGGCGTCAACCGGGTGCGACCCATCGGCGTATCCGTCCCGCAGCCCGTGTCAGCATGACGCCGTGACCGCGCCCTCCTCCACCGCGCCCGTGCCGGCGCGGCGCGCCGAGACCGAGTTCAGTCCCGGCGTGCACGTCTACGAGCCGCACCGCGCCGGCCTGCCGAAGCTCAAGCCCTACTTCCGCGAGCTGTGGGCCCGCCGGCACTTCGCCATCACGCTCGCGCACACCGACATGCGGGCCGCGCACACCGCGACGTTCTTCGGCCAGATGTGGCTCATCATCAACCCGCTGCTGCTGGCGCTGGTCTACCTGCTGCTCGTCGACGTCATCAGCGGCCGGCCGCAGGGCCTTTGGTACTTCTCGCACCTGCTGTCCGGCCTGTTCATCTTCTACTTCGTCTCCGGCGGCCTCATCCAAGGCTCCAACATCGTCGTGCAAGAAGGCGGCCTGATCATGAATCAGGCCTTCCCCCGGCTGCTGCTGCCGCTGACGTCGGTGTACGTCGCCGTACGGCGCTTCCTGCCGACGCTGTCGATCCTGATCGTGTTCCACTTCCTGTCCGGCACCTCGACGACGATCGACCTCGTCTGGCTGGTGCCGATCTTCGCGGAGATCGTGCTGTTCACCGCGGGGCTGGCCAGCTTCTTCGCGGCGGTGCAGGTCTACTTCCGCGACATGTCGCAGTTCCTGCCGTACTTCACCCGCATCTGGCTCTACGTGTCGCCGGTCATCTTCACGGTCGCGCAGATCAAGCACAAGGCCAAGCTCGCGCAGCTCGAGTGGATGAACCCGCTGATGCCGTTGCTCGGCAACTGGACGCAGGTGTTCGCCGGCGAGCCGGTGTGCCGGACCGGCGTCGCGCCGTCGTGCAAGACCATCGACCACATCCAGACGGTCGGCGTCGACTTCAACTACCTGTTCGTCGGGCTCGCCTGGGCGGTCGTCGTGTTCACCATCGGTGCGTTGTTCTACATCTCGAGGGAGCGCGACTTTGCCGTCCGTCTTTGACGACGATCTCGCGATCAGCTGCCAGAACGTCTCCATCACCTACCGGACGACGTTCGAGAAGATCCCGACGTTCAAGAGCGCGATCGTGCGGCTCGGCCGCGGCGAGCGGATCGTGCGGCTCGTCCCCGCCGTAAAGGACCTGTCGTTCGACCTGCTGCACGGCAACGTGCTCGGCATCATCGGTGCGAACGGCGCCGGCAAGTCGACGCTGCTGCGCGCGATCGCCGGCATCCTGCCGCCCACCGAGGGCCGGATCATGGTCAACGGCAAGGTGAGCACGCTGCTCTCGCTCGGCGTCGGCTTCGACCGGCGGCTGACCGGCCGGCAGAACATCACCCTCGGTGGTCTCGCGTCCGGGCTGTCCCGGCCGGAGATCAAGGAGCGGGCCGAGAAGATCATCGACTTCGCCGAGCTGCCCGAGGGTTTCATCGACATGCCGATGCGGACCTACTCCGCCGGCATGGGCGGCCGGCTCGCGTTCTCGGTCGCGGTGCACCTCGAGCCCGACATCCTGCTCATCGACGAGGCGCTGTCGGCCGGCGACGCGAAGTTCAAGGAGAAGGCCGCGGCGAAGATGGCCGAGCTGTGCGGCCAGGCCCGCACGATCGTCCTCGTCAGCCACGGTCTCGGCGCGATCCTCGAGATGTGCAACGACGCGATCTGGATGGACAAGGGCAACCTGATGATGCGCGGCTCGCCCGACGACGTCGCCGACGCCTACACCGACTTCCTCGGGGTGAGCCGGACCGCGCGCTCGACGATGGAAGACGTCTGATCGTCGACGTCTCCGTCGTCTCCGGCGGGCACGACGTCGCGGATGCGCGGTTGCACCGGCTCGTCAACGCACTCGTCCGGCGCGGGCTCGCCGTCGAGGTCGTCGGCCTCGGCGACCCGGCTAGTGCGCCGCCGGGCGTTGCGGCGGTGCGCGCGCACCCGCGCCAGGGCCGGGCGCGGCGGCTGCGCGACGCGCTGACGATGCCGTGGACGGCGCAGGGCCGGGTGCTCGTCGTACTCGCGCCGGAGATGGTCCCGTCGGCCTGGCTGGCCCGCTCGCTGCGCCGCCGCCGGCTCGCCGTCGACGTCTACGAGGACTACGCCAAGCTCGCGCACGACCGGCCGCTCGGGCCGGCGCAGCGGGCCGCGGCGGTCGCCGTCGTACGCCTCGCGACCTCTCTGTCCGCGCGGGCCGACCTCACGTCGGTCGCGGACGCGCACGTCCCGCCGGCGCGCGCCCGGCGCCGCCTCGTCGTACGCAACCTGCCCGACCTCACGACGCTGCCGGCACCCGCTGCGCCGGAGCCGCAGCCGCGCGCGGTCTACATCGGCGACGTACGGCGGTCCCGCGGGCTGGTGACGATGCTCACGGCGCTGGAGCTGGCGCCCGGCTGGGCCCTCGACGTCGTCGGGCCGGTCGCCGCCGCCGACCAGCCGTGGCTGGACGAGTGGCGCGCGACGTCGGCCGCGGCCCCTCGGCTGCGGCTGCACGGCCGGCTGCCGCCGGCACAGGCGTGGCAGGTCGCGTCCGGCGCGTGGGTCGGCTTGTCGCTGCTCGACCAGACGCCCGCGTTCCGCGAGGCCGTGCCGAGCAAGCTCTACGAGTACGCCGCGGTCGGGCTGCCGTCGCTGGCGACGCCGCTGCCGCGGGTCGTCGAGCTGTTGCGCGAGTCCGGCGCCGGCGTCGTGGTCGACGACGCGACGGCGGCGGCGACGGAAATGCGTGCATTCGCAGCGGATCCGACCCGTCTCGGCGGGCTGCGCGAGCGCGCGCTGGCGTGGGCCGCGAGCCTCGCGGCGGGCGGTTCGCCGTACGATGACTGGGCGGCGCACGTCGCCCGGTTGGTCGAGGAGTGAACTGACGTTGGCGATCCGCGTGCTCGCGAGTGCCGACGTTGACGACCGCGCCGAGCTCGGCGACGGCACCACCGTCTGGCACCTCGCCCAGGTCCGCGAGGGCGCCCGGCTCGGCCGCGACTGCATCGTCGGCCGTGGTGCGTACGTCGGCACCGGCGTGCAGATGGGCGACAACTGCAAGCTGCAGAACTACGCGCTCGTCTACGAGCCCGCGGTGCTGGAGAACGGCGTCTTCGTCGGACCGGCCGCGGTGCTCACCAACGACCTGTACCCGCGGTCGATCGACCCCGACGGCAAGCTGAAGCGCGGCGACGACTGGGACGCGGTCGGCGTCACGATCCGCGAAGGCGCGTCGGTCGGCGCCCGCGCGGTGTGCGTCGCGCCGGTCACGATCGGCCGCTGGGCGACCGTCGCCGCCGGCGCGGTCGTGACGAAGGACGTGCCCGACTTCGCGCTCGTCGCGGGTGTCCCGGCGCGAAGGATCCGGTGGGTCGGGCGGGCCGGCGTACCGCTGGAAGAGACCGGCGACGGCCGCTGGCGGTGCCCGCGGACCGGACAGCTGCACCAGGAGTACGACGGACGACTCACGGAGGTCGACGAATGATTCCCCCGGCGAAGCCCATCCTCGGCGAGGACGAACGTGCAGCGGTCGACCGGGTCATCGCGAGCGGCATGGTCGCGCAAGGACCCGAGGTCGCGGCGTTCGAGCAGGAGTTCGCCGACCAGGTCGTCGGCGGCCGGCGCTGCGTCGCGGTCAACTCGGGTACGTCTGGCCAGCACCTCGGCCTGCTCGCCGCGGGGCTGACGGCCGGCGACGAGGTGATCGTGCCGTCGTTCACGTTCGCGGCCACCGCCAACACCGTCGCGCTCACCGGCGCGACGCCGGTGTTCGTCGACATCGAGCCCGACTACTTCTGCCTCGACCCGCGCGCTGTCGAGGCGGCGATCACCGAGCGCACCCGCGGCATCATGCCGGTGCACCTGTACGGGCACCCGGCGGACATGACCGCGCTGTGCGACATCGCGAGCCGGCACGGCCTCGACATCTACGAAGACGCCGCGCAGGCGCATGCCGCGACGTGGCAGGGCAAGTTGGTCGGCACGTTCGGCGTGTTCGCGATGTTCTCGCTCTACCCGACGAAGAACATGACGTCGATCGAGGGCGGCATGGTCGCCTGCGACGATGAGGTCGCGCGCATGGTCCGGCTGCTGCGCAATCAAGGCATGGAGAAGCAGTACGAGAACGAGGTCGTCGGGCTAAACAACCGGATGACCGACGTGCACGCCGCGGTCGGCCGCGTGCAGCTGACGAAGCTCGCCGGGTGGACCGAGACCCGGCAGCGCAACGCCGCGTTCCTCGACGCCAACCTGGCGAACGTCGTCGTACCGCCGGTGCACCCGGAGGCGACGCACGTCTACCACCAGTACACGATCCGGGTGGACGGCGACCGCGACGGGTTCCGGCAGGCGCTCGCCGACGAGCACGGCGTCGGCAGCGGCGTCTACTACCCGATCCCCAACCACCGGCTGCCGTCGTTCAAGCGCGAGCTCGACCTGCCCCAGACCGAGCGCGCGGCCGGCGAGGTCATCTCGCTGCCGGTGCACCCGTCGCTGTCGCAGGCCGACCTCGACCAGATCGTGCACGCGGTCAACACCGTCGCGAAGGCGGGCGCGTAGATGGCGGCTGCCGCGCCGGTGTTGCGGGCCGGGCTGATCGGCCTCGGCATGATGGGCCGCCACCACGCGCGGGTGCTGCGCTCGCTCGACGACGTCGAGCTGGTCGCGGTCGCCGACCCCGGTGGTGACGTGCACGGCGTCGCGGCCGGGTTGCCGGTCGAGGCCGACATCGCGTCGTTGCTGAAACACCGGCTCGACCTGTGCGTCGTCGCGGTGCCGACGGCGCTGCACGAAGACGTCGGCCTCGCGCTCGCGTCGGCCGGCGTACACGCCCTGATCGAGAAGCCGCTCGCGTCCGACGTCGTCGGCGCGCAGCGGCTGGCCGACGCGTTCGAGGCAGCCGGGCTGGTCGGCGCCGTCGGTCACATCGAGCGCTACAACCCGTCGTTGCAGACGTTGCGCGCGCACCTCGAAGGCGGCGAGCTCGGCGCGATCTACCAGGTCATCACCCGCCGGCAAGGGCCGTTCCCCAACCGCATCGCCGACGTCGGTGTCGTCAAGGATCTCGCGACGCACGACATCGACCTGACCGCATGGGTGACGCGGTCGGCGTACACGTCGGTCTCGGCGCGGGTCGCGTACAAGAGCGGGCGCCAGCACGAGGACCTCGTCGCCGCGGTCGGCCAGCTCGCCGACGGCACGATTACGAACCATCTCGTCAACTGGCTGTCGCCGATGAAAGAGCGCGTGACGATCGTGACCGGCGAGCGCGGCTGCTACGTCGCCGACACGCTGACCGCCGACCTCACGCTGTTCCGCAACGCGTCGATCCCGAGCGAGTGGGACCAGATCGCGCGCTTCCGCGGTGTGTCCGAAGGCGACATGATCCGTTACGCCATACCGAAACCGGAGCCGTTGCGGGTCGAGCACGAGGCGTTCCGCGACGCCGTCCTCGGCAAGGACAGCGACATCGTGACGATGCGCCAGGGGCTCGCGACGGTCGCCGTCGCCGAGGCCGTCCTGCAAAGCGCCACGACCGGTACGACGGTCGCGATCTGACCGCTCAGGCGCGTTCCGTCAGCGTCTGTACGACGCGCTGCGCGGCGTCGCCTTCGCCGTAGACCGGCGGCCGGTCCGCGTCGGGTCGCGGCCGCATCGCCAGCTCGTCGACGCCGGCGAGGTCCGGCGCGAGCACGTTCCAGCCCGCGGCGAGCGTCTCCGGCCACTCGGTCTCGGTGCGCAACGTCGTACACGGCGCGCCGAGGAGATAAGCCTCCTTCTGCAACCCGCCGGAGTCGGTGACGACGCCGCGCGAGTGCAGTACGGCGGCGACCATCTCCGGGTACGGCAACGGCCGCGTGACGCTGACCTGCCCGCGGACCAGGTCGATGCCGAGCTCGCTCGCCCGCGCGACGAGGCGAGGGTGCGCGAGCAGCAGCACCGGCACCGGGATCGACCCGAGCGCGGCCGCGATCGCCTCCAGCCGGTCCGGGTCGTCGGTGTTGTCGGCCCGGTGGATCGTCGCGACGAGGTAGTTGCCCGCGGTGAAGCCCGCCGGGAGTGACGGCGGCTGTGCCGCGACCCGGTCTCGCACCAGGAAACAGATGTCGGTCATCACGTCGCCGACGAGTACGGCGCGCGCGGCGAGACCCTCGTTCG
>JAVEEI010000224.1 GCA_030840525.1 Frankiaceae bacterium | reverse complement strand
GCCGACCGTGTCGGTCAGCGTCCACGACGGCGCCCGGCCGGAGCCGCTGGTCGTGACCGGGCCGCTCGTCGAGGTCGGCGCCGGCGGCACCAGCGTGTAGGTCAGCGTCAGCGGATCGCCGGCGTTGCCGGCCGCGTCGACCGCGCGCAGCACGATGCTGTAGTCGCCGTCGCTCGCGCCGGCCGGCAGCGTGAGTACGACGCTGGAGCCGGTGCACGTGACGGAGACCCCGGCCGCGGTCGGGCCGCTGACCGAGCACAGCCAGCTCGCGACCGGCTGGGCGTCGGCGACCGACCACGACGTCGTACCGCTGGATCCGGTGTGGTGCGGCGCGGCCGTCGTCGGTGCCGGCGCGATCACCGTGTAGGTGATGGTCAGCGGGTCGCCGGCGTGGCCGAGCGAGTCGACCGCCGCGACGGTGAAGACGTAGGTGCCGTCGGGCAGGCTGGCCAGGTTGAGCGAGGTCGTGGCGCCGCAGCTCGGGGTGAACGCGGCCGGCCCGCTCACCGGCGTGCAGAGGTAGGTCACCCCGCCGATCGCGTCGGTCAGGGTCCAGGACGGCGACCGGCCCGAGCTCGTCGCGCTGACCGCTCCGGCCGTCAGCGTGGGGGCCGGCGGCACCAGCGTGTAGGTCAGGGTCAGCGGGTCGCCGGCGTTGCCGAGCCCGTCGACCGGCGTGACCGTGACGGTGTAGACCCCGTCCGCCAGCCCGGTCAGGTCGAGCAACACCGTCGGGCCGCAGGTGAAGGGAACCGACGACACACACTGGTACGTGACCCCGCCGACCGCGTCGGCGAGCGTCCACGTCGGCGACCGGCCCGACCCGGAGGCGGTCGGCGCGGCGGTGGTCGGCGCCGGCGGGATCAGCGTGTAGGTCAGGGTGACCGGGTCGCCGGGGTGGCCGAGCGCATCGACCGCCCGGACGACGACGGTGTACACGCCGTCGGCCGCGCCGGCCGGAAGCGTGAGCCGGACGGTCGCGGTCGTGCAGGCGACGGTGACGCCGGTCGTCGTCGGCCCGCCGACGAGCGCGCAGCTGTAAGTGACCGGGCTGACCGCGTCGCTCATCGTCCAGGTCGCGACGTGGCTCGACGCCCGGCCGTCCGGAGCCGGCGTGGTCGGAGCCGGCGGGACCAACGTGTACGACAGGGTGAGCGGGTCGCCCGCGGTGCCGGTGCCGTCGAGGGCCCGGACGGTGACCGTGTACGCCCCGTCCGGCGCGCCCGCGCCGAGGCTCAGGTGTACGGCGCCGCCCGCGCAGGTGACCGAGGGGGACGCGCCGGCCGGCCCGGCGACCGAGCACTGCCAGCCGATGACGGTGCTGGTGTCGGTGACCGTCCAGGCGGCGGTCGAGCCGGAGCCGGTGACCGCGACCGGGTCGGTGGTCGTCGGTGCGGGGGCGAGCAGCCGGTAGGTGAGGGTGAGCGGGTCGCCAGGGTTGCCGAGCGAGTCGACGGCCCGGACGGTCACCGTGTAGACGCCCTCGGGCAGCCCGGTGAGGTCGAGCGAGACCGACGGGCCGCCGCACGCCGCGGACAGCGTCGCCGGGCCGCTGACGGAGCAGACGTAGCTGACCCCGGAGACGGCGTCGGTGAGGCCCCACGACGGGTGCCGGCCGGACGAGGCGGTCGTGACCGAGCCGGCGGTCAGCGTCGGGGCCGGCGGCACGAGGGTGTACCGAAGGGTGAGCGGGTCGCCGGCGTTGCCGTTCCCGTCGATCGGCACGACCCGGACGACGTACGTGCCGTCGGGCTTGCCGGTGAGGTCGAGCGAGACTGTCGGCCCGCAGGCCGGGGTGAAGGCAGCGGGGCCGCTGACCGCCGTGCACTGGTAGGTGACGCCGGCGACCGCGTCGGCCAGCGTCCACGACGGCGCCCGGCCGGACCCGGACGTCGTCGGCGTCGCGGTGGTCGGCGCGGGTGCGACCACCGTGTAGGTCAGGGTCAGCGGGTCGCCGGCGTGGCCGAGCGAGTCGACCGCCCGGACGACGACCGTGTACGTGCCGAGCGGCTTGCCGGTCAGGTTGAGCAGGACGGTCTGGCCGCAGGTGACCGCGACGGTGGCCGGGCCAGTCGCGGCCGAGCACTGGTAGGTCACCCCGGCGACGGCGTCGCTCAGGTCCCAGGACGCGTTCGGGTCCGACGCGGTCTGGGCGGCGGCCGGGGTGGTCGGGGCCGGCGGCACCAGGGTGTAGGTCAGGGTCGCCGGGTCGCCCGGGTTCCCGTTGCCGTCAACCGCTCTTACCGTGACCGTGTAGGTCCCGTCGGCGGTGGCGCCGGTCAGGGTGACGGTGCTGCCGGAGCAGGTGACCGACGCGCCGCCGGTGACCGAGCAGGTGTAGGTCACGCCCGGGACGGCGTCGGCCATCGTCCAGGTCGCGGTCCCGGCCGAGGAGGTCTGGGCGGGGGTCGCGGTCGTGGGGGCCGGCGGGACGAGGGTGTACGTCGCCGTACCGGTGCTGGTGTTGCCGAGCGCGTCGGTCGCGGTGACCGTCACGACGTAGTCGCCGTCGGCCGCGCCCGCCGCGATGTCAAGGGTCATTGACGCGCCGCAGCCGGCGAGCGTGGCGGCGCCCGGCCCGCTGACCGAGCAGCTCAGCGTGACGCCGTCGGTGTCCGGCTCGGTGACCGTGACGGCGACCGAGTGCCCGGAGCCGGACGCCTTCGCGACCGTGACCACCGGCGCGGTGACGTGCCGGTCGACCGCGTACGTCGCGGTGCCGGTGCTGCTGAGGCCGAGCGAGTCGGTGGCCTTGACCGTGATCGTGTAGGTGCCGTCCGGCAGGCCGGTGAGGTCGAGGGTGTTCGCGCCGGGCTGGCAGGGGGTGAGCGTCGCCGCGGCCGAGGGGCCGGTGACGGTGCAGGTGAGCGTGACGCCGGCGTCCGGCTCGGTGATGGTGACGGAGACGGTGTTGCCGTTGCCGGTCGTCGTGGCCGGGCTGACGACCGGGCGGGTCGGCAGCAGCGTGTAGGTGGCGGTGCCGGTGGCCGTGTTGCCGGCCGCGTCGGTGACGGTGACGGTGACCGTGTACGGGCCGTCGGCGAGCCCGGTGAGGTCGAGCTTGACCGTGCTGGCGGTGCAGGTGGTGACCGCGCCGCCGCCGGTGACCGCGCAGCTGAGGGTGTCGGTCGGCGCCAGCGGGCCGCCGGTCAGGCTGAACGTGGGCTTGCGGTTCGGGCTGGACGAGGTCGCCGGGCTCGGGTGCAACGCGGCCGGCGGGGTGATGTCGAGCGCGTACGACGCCGTCGCGGCCTGGCTGGCCTCGGCGGCGGAGGTACCCGGGTTCGCGGTCTGGGTCACGCTCAGCGTGACCGTCTCGTCCTGGGTCGCCGCGCTCAGGTCGACGGTGGCGGTGGCCTGTCCGGTGGCGGCGTCGACCGGGCCGCAGCTGGCCGGCAGCGAGCCGCTGACCGAGCCGGTGGCGGTGCAGTCGAGCGTGGCTCCGGCGACGACGCCGCCGACCGTCCAGGCGGGGCTCCGGTCGTTGCTCGGCCCGGCGGGGCCTTGCAGGCTCGGGGCGACGGGGTGGACGTCGACGGGTACCGGGCTGGTCGCCGACGGGGTGGTCGCTGGGTCGACCGCAGCCGGGTCCGCGTCGTACGCGGTGAGCGTGTAGAGACCGGGCTGAGCGTTCGGGACGGCATAGCTGACCTCCAGCGGGTCGGCGGCGTTTCCGGTGAACGGGCAGGCGGCGAGCGGGCCGACGGGGGCGGGCCCCGACCCCGTGTCGACGCTCAGTTGGCAGGCCGACGCGGCCGGGTCGGTGACAGTGACGTCCCAGGTCAGCGGGCCATTGGTGGTGGTCCCCGCAGGGGTGGTGGAAGTGACCTGGATCCCGGCCGCGTGGGCCTGCGAGGCGCCGGCCAAGACGAGGGCAGCGGCGCCGGCGGTGGGCAGCACCCAGCGGGACACGAGACGTACGACGTCAGCCCCGTGCCCGGCGAATGCCGAGAATCCCACCACCGCTTACGCGTATCGGCAGGTCGGATCCCGTTCTTGATAGCTCTTTCGGGGTTGATTGGCCGACGACCGTCGGCAAGCCTCCTTGACGGCCGTTTTTTGGTCCGTCAGCATCTGTTGACATGACCGACCCCGGGGTGTGGCCCTACCCGTCGTACGGCGACCGGCGCTGGCTCGGCGGCGACCGAGGTGAGGACCCGGCCCTGGCCACGGTGGTCCGCGGGGTGCGCGACCTCGTCCGCGACGACGGCGGTCCGGTCGGCGGCGAGCCGCCGGCGCTGCTGCACGCCCTCGGCCGGCTCGCCGACATCGGCGAGCGGGTCGAGTGGGCGATGCTCTCGCTGATCGGTGAGGCGCGGTGCCAAGGGGTGACCTGGAAGGCGATCGGCGAGGCGCTCGGCGTGACGAAGCAGGCGGCCCAGCAACGGTTCGCCCCGTACGTTCAAGAGGCCCTCGACCG